>CAZKPH010000062.1:0-9348 GCA_964554605.1 uncultured Ferruginibacter sp. | reverse complement strand
CAACTGCTAAAAAAGCTGTAAAAAAAGCTGCTCCTAAAAAAGCTGCTCCTAAGAAAGCTGTAAAAAAAGCTGCTCCTAAAAAAGCTGTGAAAAAAGCTGCTCCTAAGAAAGCTGTAAAAAAAGCTGCTCCTAAAAAAGCTGCTCCTAAGAAAAAATAAGCTTTCCGATTAGGTAGTAAACTAATAACAAAGTCCTGGTGTAATATCCAGGACTTTTTCTTTTTACTGTTTTTGCTGTTAAATATATTTGAGCATGGATAATTCGCAAATTGCAGATAATTTGTCTTTACTATCGAAACTGATGGACATTCACGGAGAAAATCCATTCAAGTCCAAAAGCTTTGCTAATGCTGCTTTTGCCATTGACAAGCTCCCTGTTCAACTCTCTGCCATTCCAAAAGAAAAGATTTCCGCAATTAAAGGCGTCGGCGAATCTTCGGCAAAAAAAATTATCGAATTACTCGAAACTGGTTACCTGGAATCATTACAGGATATAACTGCTAAAACTCCTGAAGGTATATTGGAAATGATGAGCATAAAGGGGCTCGGACCAAAGAAAATTGCTACTATCTGGAAGGAAATGGAGATTGAAAACATCGGCGAGTTATTATATGCCTGTAAAGAAAACAGGCTAAAATTATTCAAAGGGTTTGGCGAAAAAACGCAACAGAATATTATTGATACCATTGAATATTACTTAAAGAACAAAGGCAAGTTCCTTTTTGCACAGTTAGCCCCGGTAGCTGATTGGATGTCCGAATTCCTGGCAACTATTTTTAACCCGGAAAAAATAGCACTTACCGGCAAGTGCAGGCGCCAACTTGAGATAATTGAAGAAATTGAATTCGTTATCGATTTCCCTATCTCTGAGATCGAAAAAAAAATATCAGCATACAATAATACGCTCAGCCTCCTTCGGAAAGAGCCAGATAGTATAATTTATAAAACAAGCGAAGGCATATTGCTGCGCCTGTTTGGCACAGATAATTCACCTTTCCTTCATGTGTCTTTTAAACAAACCTGTTCTGACATATTTTATGAACATTTCCGGAAAATGCCCACACAGGTAAACTTCTATGATTGCCAAAATGAAGAAGATATATTTAAACTTTCGGGAATTAACTATATAGAGCCCTTTAGAAGAGAGTCCCCTACAACCCTGGAATTAGCTTTAACTCAGGCCCTCCCTTCTCCTATCCGGTTAAACGACATCAAGGGTGTGATACATTCTCATAGCACGTGGAGCGATGGTGCCTACAGTATTGAGGAAATGGCTTTATATGCCCGGAAAAATAATTTCGAGTACCTTGTAATAAGCGATCATAGTAAAAGTGCATTTTATGCGCAAGGATTATCAGAAGAAAGGATATTTGAGCAACACCGGCATATTGAGGAATTGAATAAAAAAATAACCGGTTTCAAAATATTTAAAAGTATTGAAAGTGATATTTTGAACGATGGCAGCCTTGATTATCCACCGGAAATCTTGTCCACTTTCGACCTTGTCATTGCCTCTGTTCATTCCAATTTGAAAATGACTGAGGAGAAAGCAATGGACAGGCTTCTAAAAGCTATCGAGAACCCTTACACAACTATCCTTGGCCACATGACAGGCCGGCTGCTCCTAAGCAGAAAAGGATACCCGCTAGACCATGATAAAATAATAGATGCCTGTGTTGCCAACAATGTAGTGATTGAACTAAATGCCAATCCTAACAGGCTGGATATTGATTGGAGATTTATTGATAAGGCTTTGGAAAAAGGAGCATTCCTTAGTATTAATCCGGATGCACATTCACTTGATGGCATCTCAGATATTACTTATGGTGTGTCAGTAGCACAAAAGACCTTACTGACAAAAGAAAGAAATCTCAGCAGTTTTAGCTGTGAAGCTTTTGAAGAATACCTAATTACGAATAAAAAAAGATAACTGCCTACTCTGAAACTACAGGCAACTCGACAAAGAAGGTAGAACCGAACCCTTCCTTGGTTTCAAACCAAATATTACCCTTACATTGTTCAACAATGCTTTTACACATTGCCAAACCTAAGCCTGTCCCGGAAGTTTTAGTAGTAAAATTCGGAGTAAATATCCTGGACCGCATTTCCTCTGCAATACCTGCGCCGTTATCTTTGATCATTACCAATATTTTTTCATCAGAAAGGGTTTCCTCGATATCGATATTGGCAACTTTGAACTTTGGAACAGACTGGATAGCATTCTGCAGAAGATTATTGAAGAGGCGATTTATATGCGTTTTGTCCGCATTGATTATTACTGGTTGCGGAAGAGGAACCCATTTAATATTGAGGTTTTCCTCTATCGCATGTAACTGAATGACCATTTGCAATGTCTGTGTAAGATCAAATTTTTCATTCTTTGGATTTCCAATATTGGCAAACTGGGAAAACTGACCTGCAATCTGGCTCAAATGGTCGATCTGCTCTACAAGTGTATTGGAGACGCTGATAGTAAGCTCTTTCACATTATCTGCTTTACTATTAATGGCCCGCTGCAGGTATTGAAGGCTCAATTTCATCGGCGTCAGCGGGTTCTTGATCTCATGAGCTACCTGCTTCGCCATTTCCCTCCATGCCCCCTCCCGTTCACCCTTAGCAAGTGCAATAGCGCTTTCGTCCAGTTTGGCCACCATTTTATTATATTCATTTACCAATTCCCCGATTTCGTCTTTCCTCGTCCATTCAATTACTTCATTTTTCTTCCCGATATTCACCTCTCTCATCTTATTGCTTATAAAAGAGAATGAACGGGTAATCCTGTTTGTAATAAATAAAGCAATTACGCTGGCCAGGAGGAAAATAAATGCATTCAGGTTTATAATAGCTACAAGGAAATTCGATATTTCCTGCCGCAATTTTGATTGCGATGTAAAATAAGGAATATTCAAATAAGCATATTCCCGGCCAAATTCGTCAATGACAGGTACATAATTGCTTAGGAAATTCAATTCGCCTATTTGTTCTTCCCTGAAATACTGCACCTCCTTCAGCCGGCTCATGTGATAAAATGCTACCGGGTTCATTTTACTGCTTACAATACCTTTATGGTATGGCAAAGGCAAAGACGAGACTTTAAGGTTTCCATTAAGGTCATATAAGTTCACATCAGCGGCATGTATTTCGGATATTTTGGTAATCATTTTTTCCAACCTTCCACTATACGATTCGTCATATACTTTTATTACATCATCAAAATTGGACAGCTCTCCCATGTAGTTCCTAACCTCATTTTCCATAACGTGAATAGTGCGGCTAAGGCGCTCTCGGTTATTGTTATGATACCGGCTTATGAAGAAAAGAATTGTTACAATTCCAATTACAACAAATGATAAGAGGCTGATAAAAATAATAGTACTATGCACCTGGTTTCTTATGCTCATTTGCCAATGGGCCTTTAGGGCCGATATACTGAAACGGGAACGTATAATTACATTTAAGAACCAGAATACAGCCGTTATAAACAAAAATGCACAGAACAAGTATGAAAAGAGAGTAATAGATTCTATGAAAAGATTATCCTGTTTGGCAATAATTACAACTTTATCCGAAGCCGCTTTATACCACAATTCATCATACCCATTCCGCCGGAATGTTTCGATATCATTTACCGGCACCTGCTTAATATCCAGGTTCCATGCAAACGGATAATCATTGTGGCTGTTTATGAGTTGGAGCTTATTATAAACCGCATAGGAATATATCGGGGAGTTTTCAATAGAGCTATTGTAGCCTTTCAGGAAGAGTTCCGGGTATAGAGCGTCCGTTTTATATTTCTTAGGCGTTGCTACCAGAAATACATACCCCATCATTTTCCCGGCTTTATCGGAAATATCTTTCTTGCTGATATAAGTAAACTGGTCGTAAGAAATATCAAAATAATAAAGGTCAGTAATACCCGTAGGCTTCCCCTGTGTATTCAATATTGTAGTAAATGTTGCAAATGATGTGGAATCCTGGTTAAATAATGGTTTTTCATCCGCATCAAATGTATAAATACGGGTATCATAACGATTCAGATACCCAGTAAAATTCTCATTTAGCAAGCTGTCCTTCAGCAATTTATTGGTTGAATCGCCCCGGAAAAGATAGAAAACAGGAGCTAATGCATCATTACGGAAATCCGTCAATACGGTGCTTAATACCCTTTCGCCGGAAGGATCTGCTTTGGCAGCAAGCGTGGCAGCATAATGTTTTCTTTTCTCAATTGCCTTAGAGCGGTTTTCATGGATAATAATAGCGGCAATAGACCCTGAAAAAAAGAAAGCCCAAAAAACCAGCCGGGTAGATACCAGGCGAGTAGCCAGTAACAACAGGAACCTGTTGTTTAACAACTGTAAATAAATAACAAGCCATAGAAGCAATACCAGTTCAAACGAAACACTTATACTATTCACCTGGGTTGATAAGATAGTCAGCCCGGTAACTGCAACAAAGAAACCCATATAAAGGGAATTACCCGAAAAACATGGATTGATGATATATACAATTATCTGTGCAAGGAAGAAATAGCTTATTGCCAGACTACTCAATACAACAAACCCGATGATTGTATATACATTCAGTGTAAAGAAATTGATTACATCAAACGATATCTGTGAATCCGACACCATGCTACGGAAAACATAGCCGCAGATAGCAGTTATCCCCAGTAATAATAAGATACCTACCAGCCCCCAAAACCATCGAACCACTCTGTACCTGCTCAATACCTGAATATGCTTTATCTCGATATAATTTCTGATAAAAAGCACAACCCATAAGAATAGAAGTGAATTTATCAGTAAATCTCCCAAGGATTTCAATACAGCATTTGCTCCATAGATCGACGGGTCAAATAATTCAAACTGCCTGAAATTAATAGGTATGTAATAATAATAACTCAATACTCGAAGAGATACAACGGACACAACCAAAAAAAGCACTCCATAAATGAACCTTCGCTGAACAAAAAATACCGCAATGAAATGTATGAATAACAATACAAAGAAGGCCCCTAATAAGCGAAGTATGACAGCTATATTATTGTTGTGATGTATGATAGTTACATTCTTCGTTTCGAGGGAAAAAAGAAAATTACCCTCTTTGGAAGTAACATTTGCAAAGCCGCTCTGATCGGATAAAGTATATTCATTTTCTATATTATCGCCAATAGCAAACTTATTCTTAAGGTATTCATTATTGATACTGTAATTCCATTTTACAGGAATCAGGGCAAGTGCCGTAAAATCAAATTTTTTCACTTTGCGCCATACGTAATACCCGTTTACCAGTTCCGAAAATCCTGAAGTATCGGAATTATGTAACAAACTCACAGAAGGCAATATCACTTGTGTATTCCAAAAGAGTAAATTATATTCCCCGGATGAATCTGTACGGTAAAGAAAGAGATAATATTGCTTCGACGAAATATCCTCAAGTATTTTCTCGTTGCACCGCTGATACGACAGATCGGCAATATATGCCGAATCTGCAACCTTTTTATCAAAATCATTTTCCTGAGAACGGATATATTGGGAGATATTCTTTTGTACGGCTTTCAATGAAGAATTCCCCGACCAGTAATTATCAATTACAAATGATATGGTAATAAACCAAGCTGCGGTTATTAACAAATAACTGTTGTTAAAAAGAACCTTCTTAAATGTACTACCGTTTTGCAAGATTATAAATTCTTCAATGACAGATAAAATAGATCTCAGGCATCCCGTTTGATCCGGCTCCAAATGGCATCCATTTCCGCAAGGCTCATTTCCTTAAGTAAATGCCCGTTTGACAAAGCCAGTTTTTCCATTCGGGTAAACCTGTCTATAAACTTCTTGTTCGTCAATTCCAATGCATTTTCTGCATCTATTCCTAAAAACCTGGAGTAATTAATCAGTGAGAAGAACAGGTCACCCAATTCATTTTCCATTTCCTTATCATTCCCAACCGCCACTGCCTCCAGCAATTCATTCTTTTCTTCCTCCACTTTATCCCAAACCTGTTCACGTGTATCCCATTCAAAACCAACCTGTTTTGCCTTTTCCTGCAAACGCATAGCTTTAACTGTTGCAGGTAAAGACCTGGGCACACCACTCAAAATTGATTCCCTTCCTTCTTTGACCTTGAGTTTTTCCCAATTTCGTGCCACATCCTCATCTGTTTCCACTTTTATATCCCCATAAATATGCGGGTGCCTGCTTATCAGTTTTTCACAAACAGAAGTTATCACATCCTGCAAAGTAAACTGCTCTTGTTCGGCAGCAATTTTTGCATAAAATACTATATGTAAAAGCAAGTCGCCCAGTTCCTCCCGGATACCCTTCCAGTTCTCATCCGTAATGGCATCGGTAAGTTCATAAGTTTCTTCTATGGTTAATTGCCTCAGCGTCTGTATTGTCTGTTTTCTGTCCCAGGGGCATTTTTCCCTCAAAGTATCCATTATTGACGCCAAACGGGCAAATTCTTCCTTCAGATCAGTTTTCATTGTTTAATTTGAGAAGTATCCGGGCCCGGTTTTATCCCGATCCGGTTGCTTAGTAGCAGTTTTTATGTTAAATGTACAAACTTTACGGCTATATGGCAATTCCAATAAGGAATCCAATATTTAAATACAATATTGGCGTATTTTTGCGCTTCAAATTTTGTTATGAGAAAGAGCCTGCTGTTTTGCACATTCCTGGGGTTAGTTTGTTTCCAGGAAACAAGTGCCCAATATTATTACAAGGACATTATTAGCAATAACCAATTGATTCTCGAATACAAACAATTGAAGAGCCTGAAGGTCAGGAATGTTATGGTACATAGCCTCGAAGCAGATGGCTCCAACAGCCCCGGGTTTTATTGCGAAAAGAAAATCAACAAGAATTTTTCAGAAATTGCCACCTACACAAAATCAAATATTACCGGCAAATCTGTCCTCACTACCACATTTAACACACTTGGCCTCATTACCAACTCTGTAGACAGTTCCGAACTGGCCGTGTCCCATTCCGACTACTTTTATAACGATAAAAATAAACTGGCAAGAATAAAAATAACTTCCTATTCCAACGATGACGACTTTTCTACAAAAATGAATGAAGAAAGGTTTTATACTTACGACAAGGATAGCTTACTTACACGGTTATTGGTTGTTAAGAACGGAAAAGATACTACCAATATAGATTTTTTGAAGGATGAAAATGGCAATATCATCGACGAAATAGAAACACAACCTCAAGGGCACCATTATTATTACTATTACGACACTAATAATCGCTTAACTGATATTGTACGCTACAACACATTCAAAGGCAGGCTTCTACCAGATTTCATGTTTGAATACAATGATTATGGGCAGATGTCGCAAATGATTAGCACCGAAGAAGGCCCTAACAGCAACTACTTCCTATGGAAATATTTTTACAACGATAACGGGCTCCGAATCATAGAAAAATGTTTTTCAAAAGAAAAGGTACTACTCGGATCATTTGAATATGAATACCAATAAATATTGATCACCCCCTTAAATGTAAATCTGTAATTTTTTTTATTTAGGCATCAAAATTGCTATAAAAAGAATCTTGCCAAAAAAAATAGTCGAAATAAAATATTCTGTGCAAAAAAAATTCTGATATCCAATGCTAACTAAAAAAATACCACTCTATTTTACCATCGTAATCGTTTTTATTGCTTCTGCCATTTCTTACCTGGCCTTTTATTTCATTAACCGGCAGGAACTCGATGCCATTGCTAATGGTACGAATGGCAACGACTATTGTAATTATAACATTGCCAGACTATCCGGCTACCAATATATCAGGCCTCTTTTGTTTGCCGAGCCATCCTGTGAAGCCGCTTCACTATATGGAATAAAGACCGACCTGGAATCGGAGATAAATTCACTCAAGAATAAAGGAATAATTACTACCGCATCTGTTTACCTGCGGGAATTCCACAAAGGCGAATGGATGTCTATCAATGAAAATGAGAAATTCAGCCCGGGTTCACTGTTAAAAGTCCCGGAATTGATTACCTTCTTTAAAATGAACGAAAAACAACCCGGAATACTAGAGAAGAAGATAACCTTCGACCATCCGCTGATATCTGACAAAACTGCCACCTACTTATCAAAAAGCATCCAATTAGGCAAGACATATACGATAATGGAACTATTGGAATATATGATCTCCTACTCGGATAACAATGCAACATTATTACTGAATCAACAGATAGATGTACCCACTTTTAAGAAAGTATTTACAGACATGGGGCTTGCAGAACCAGACTTCAACGCAAAAGAATACCCAATAACCGCAAAAGATTATTCCCTCTTCATGAAAGGATTATTTAATGCATCATACCTGTCAATTAAAGATTCGGAACGTTGTACTGAAATGCTTGGCACAAGCGATTTCCGCGACGGAATGATGGCTGGCATTCCATCTACATGTAAAATTGCACACAAATTCGGAGAGGGAGGCTACAGCAATGCCCCGAATTTTAGCGAATCTGGTATCATATATTGCAATGACAAACCTTATGTTCTTACAATAATGACAAAAGGTGCCGATATGAAGAAGCTGCCGGGAGTTATAAAAGAAATTTCCCAGATGGTGTATTCCAGAATGAGTACCCTTCAATAACTTTTTACTTCAGCCCGATACCTGAAGCATTCTTAGTACCACTATTTGCTGGTGAAATAGCCCAATTTACACCTCCATAATACCCACTTCCAACACTAATCTCATGTAAGTGTCCCTACTCCATAAGCTATACTTACCGACAGAGGAACTATTTGGGGAATGCATGGCATTGACAAAACTATAAATGCCACATCATATGACTTAATATTACTGCCAAACAAATAAAACTAATAAATGTGCATACAGCATATAGAATGCCCAGAAGAGGTATATTAATTTTAACGTCAACATATTTCTTGTCATATAAACTTATAATTCTTTTGTAATTTTCATTTTTTAGAAAATACGCTTTACAAATTAGATACCAACAAATGAATATACCAATAAAAATAATTTTTAGGAAAAAAGATAAAGGAGAAGAATTAAAAAAGCCCTTAGGTATAATGAATTTCAAAGGGAAAAACAGCATAATGGTATTTGTAGTTAAAAGAATTGAAAAAAAAGAAGATGTTAAGTTTTCATCTTTCTCTCCAACACGTTTAAACAATGCAAACATTCTATATAAACAATAATATAAAAAATCAAATAGTTTTATCATTTCCCGAATACATTTTCTTCTAAAGTATTTCCAGAATACATATATGACCCCAGTTCAATTGCTCCATATATGAAATAGTTAAGACTTAATCTGACAGTTGGGATTAAATTTGAAATAACAACAA
>CAZKPH010000061.1:0-9363 GCA_964554605.1 uncultured Ferruginibacter sp. | reverse complement strand
TGGGTAGATGGCAGCGGATTAAGCCGCTATAATCTTTTTACACCAGAACATTTTGTTTATATACTGGACAAAATACAACAAGATTTCGGGCAAGGCCGTTTACAATCCTTGTTGCCGACAGGAGGGGAAGGCACGCTGAAAAATTGTTTTTTAGTTGATAGCGGATATATTTATGCCAAAACAGGAACCCTTGGTAACCAATACTGTTTAAGCGGCCTTTTGAAGACTCGAAAAGGTAAAGAATTGATATTCTCTGTGTTAAATAATAATATCCTGGCGTCAGCCGGGCTGATCAGAAAAAAAGATGAATATTTCCTACACTGGCTGATAGAAAATTATTAATTTTTATAGGCAGCATTTTCAAAGCCAATTGCCTCTTTTAATCGATTGCGAAAGAAACAATAAAGCAGTATCCCTTCTTTCTATAGGGTGGCTTTATGAAGCCGGTTCTTATTTTAATTAAATCATTGACATAAGAATTTTATGAAAAAATTTTTTACAATTCTGGCATCAGCGCTTTTACTGTTACATGTCGGGGGGATTGCCCAGGTAAATACAAGTTGTAGCGCTAAATTCAGTATTACTATTAATAGTAATAGTGTTAAATTTCTCCCAGTAATTACTGCAGATTCTGCGTTGACAAAACATATTTGGAATTTTGGCGATGCTGCCACTCTTTCAGATATGGCGTCGCCAACACATACATATCCGGCTCCCGGTATTTATACGGTAGTCCATATCATTAAGAAAATTACAAGTGGGACTCAGATATATTGCACAGATACTGCTTCTATGCAGGTAACCATACAGCCTTGTAAATTAAATGCAGGATTTGGGTTTGTCAGGGATAGTATTCAAACCAATAAGGTACGTTTTTATATGTACCAGCCTCTCAATATAAATACTGTTACTATAAAATGGATTTTTGGAGATGGGTCTTATTACCCTGCACTCAATACCGATTCTGCGTTAACAACACCTACGCATGTATTTGCCAAATCCGGATTATATAACGTATGCCTTGTCGTGCAGTCTACAACATGTGTCCCCGATACGGTTTGTGCATTGGTGCAAATTCAGGTTCCACCTACCACTTGCAACAATATGCCATATTTTGTTTATCAGGCCGATAGTTTACAATCTGGCAAAATTCGTTTTATCAATTATAGTACTCCTGCAATAAGCGCTTCCGATTCTGTCTCCTGGACATTTGGCGATGGCACGTCGTCATTATCCCATGATAACAGTATTGTACATATTTATAATGCACCGGGTACTTATAAAGTGTGTCTGTACATCAGTAAGAAAGCTACAGATACAACAGTGTCCTGTGCTAAAGAATATTGTACAACAATAGTGGTTCCGCAGTTATGTACACTGATAGCAGGGTTTACCTCTAAGACAGATTCTCTCTTGTATAATAAAGTCTATTTTACTAATACAAGTACATCCTTTGTATCGGGCGATACTATGCGTTGGAATTTTGGCGACGGGGCTGTTTCTTATGATATTAATCCTGTGCATACATATAATGCAGCAGGTTCCTATAGTGTTTGTTTGCGTGTAGCAAAAGCATCGAACAGTGCTACTTCTTCCTGTATAAAAGAGGTTTGTAAAACTATTACAATTGTTGCCCCTGCTTGTGATGCGATTGCCAGATTTACATGGAAGGCTGATTCTGTAAATAAAAAAATAATAACGTTTACAAACACTTCAGTTCCTGCGAGTACTACGAATGTGTCTGTAACCTGGTCGTTCGGTGACAGTACAACAGCTACGGGCTGGGATGCTACTCATACATATAAAACTGTGGGTAAGTATTATGTTTGCCTGCGGGTTCAGCTAAGCAATACATGTGTGAAGTATTACTGCGATACGGTAACGGTATTGGATAATGTGTCGGTATGTAACCTGATTCCTTCTTATACATGGAAAGCGGATTCTGTAAACAGAAAAAAAATATTCTTTACAAATACCACGATTGCTACTATCGCTGCCAATATGCTTGCATCATGGAGTTTCGGCGATGGCATAACTTCGTCAGGATGGAGTCCTTCTCATGAATATGCGCAGGCGGGCAAATATTATGTTTGCCTGAGAATCCAATATGCTAACACTTGTGTACAATATAAATGCGATTCGATAAATGTTGTTGTGCCTCCACCTGTAATTACTGATTGTAAATCGTTATCTGCATTTAATATTATAAAAACATCATCAAATAGTTTGTTGTTCTATTTTTCTCCAATATATCCGCAAACTGATGTTAATTATACATGGACATTTGGCGATGGAACAGGTATTGTCTCTCCTGTTACTTCGCATAATTATGTGAAAGCAGGTACATATAATGTATGCCTGACTGCTTTCAGGAACACCGGTTGTGCTTCCACATCCTGCCAGCAGCTAAGTGTCCTGCAAAACAACCTATGCGATACAATCACAGTGCGGTACGAATATCGAAAGGATTCACTAATTCCTAATAAGGTTAATTTCTATAGTGTGGTTAACTCCGGTATCGTGAATCAGGCCTGGACGATTGGAAAAAACGTATCAGGCGCCGTACCTGTCACCTTAACGCAATCAAATCCATATTACTATTTTGCCGATACAGGATATTATAGTGTATGCCTGAAAGTGACAACACTAAATGGTTGTACAAAAGAATATTGCAGTGTGATTCATATTGATAAAGTATTGAACCCTTGTGTTGTGCAGGCATATCCTAATCCGGCCTATACGCAGATCACGTTGAATGTGCAATTATCCCAGCCAGAAGTAATACGTGCGTCCATTTATAATATACAGAATGTGTTGCTTGGGCAATATGAAAGGAGCGGTGTAGTAGGCAATAATGTTTTTACTATAGGGATTCAGAACCTTGTGGCAGGCTCTTACACTATTCGGCTGGTTTATGGCAATAATGTTTGCTACGCAAAATTTCAAAAATTTTAGCTGAGAGAGTATAAATTTTGATGGGGCCATATTAGCTGGGCCCCATTTTTTTTATCTGCCGAATGTTTTTTCAAGGTCTTGTTTTAAATATTCGGCAAATACAGGTTTTCCGTTGGGTGTAAATGCAGGTGTATCGCAGTTGAACAAGTCCTCGATCAATGAACGAACCTCTTCATTAGAAAGATAAGTTCCGGCTTTGACTGATCTTTGCAGGGCAAGAGAGCGCAGTAGTTTCTCTCTTTTTGAAAATTTAAGATCGGCGCTGAAATGTTTAAACTGTTCCAGCATTTTTTCAATAACTATCCGCTCGTTTCCCTGCTCCAGATCAGCAGGAGTGCCATGTATTACAAAAGTGTTGTTGCCAAAAGGCTCCATCTGGTACCCTAAAAAAGCAAGATCGGGGATCAGTTCCGAAAGTATCGGTATATCCTGAGGCGCCAGTTCAAGTGTAATCGGAAAAAGTTGTTGTTGTGTAGCAATTGGTTTCCCTTCAATAGCCGCAGCAAACCTTTCGTACAGTATCCTTTCGTGGGCATTTTGCTGATGAATAACTAAAAAGCCATTATCTTTTTGGAGTAAAATATAAGTGTTGTGCAACTGGATAAAAGGGTTATCAGCAACAGCAGATTGGTCTTCTATGATTTTGCCAGGTGTTTCCATGTTCTCAGATTGTGAAATGGGCATTTTCGTCGCTGGTTCATAGAATTCTTTCCATCCCTTTAGGTTACTTTTTTTATCAATAAAATGAGCCTGGTTTTTTTGGGTAAAAGTCTGATATAATGATGAAGATGCAGCGGCTGTTTTTTTCTCTTCCGTAAATGGTTTGCTGATAGCATCAAGTTGCTGGATAGAGGCATCCAGTTCGAAATCGAGTGTAGGGGTTACGCTGAATTGAGCCAAAGCGTGTTTAACGGCGCTTTGTACAAATGCGTAAACAATTTTTTCGTCTTCAAATTTTATTTCCTGTTTGGTTGGATGTACATTGATATCTACTTGTGCAGGGTCCAGGTCAATGAATAGTGCGTAAACAGGATAGCTGTCTTTTGCAATCATATTATCAAATGCACCCATTACGGCATGGTGCAGGTAAGGGCTTTTTATGAAGCGGTTGTTTACAAAAAAATATTGATCTCCCCTTGTTTTCTTTGCAGTGTCAGGTTTGCCCGCAAATCCGTAAATATTCATGTAATCTGTTTGTTCCTGCACTGATACCAATTTTGCAGCATATTGAGATCCTAACACCTGAACGGCCCTTTGTTTCAACGTTCCTGCCTCCAGATGGAAAACTTCTTGTTCGTTGCTTGTGAGAGAAAAGAATATACCCGGGAAAGCCATGGCAACTCTTATAAATTCATCAATTATATGGCGCATTTCCGCAGCATTACTTTTGAGGAAGTTCCTTCGGGCAGGCACATTGTAAAAAAGGTTCTTCATTGCGATACTTGTACCTGTTACCATAGCTACTGGTTCCAGTTTTTTAACGGTACTGTTTTCAATTTCGATATATGTGCCAACGTTTTCCTCGTTTTTCTTTGTTTTAAGTTCCACCTGTGCAACGGCAGCAATACTCGCCAATGCTTCGCCCCTGAACCCCATGGTTTTGATATGGAAAAGATCATCGATGGTTTTTATTTTGGATGTAGCGTGCCTTTCAAAACACATCCGGGCATCCGTTTCACTCATGCCTTTTCCGTTATCTAACACCTGTATTAAGGTTTTCCCGGCGTCGGTGATAATGAGCCTTATTTCGTCGGCACCAGCATCAACGGCATTTTCCAGCAATTCTTTTACAGCACTGGCGGGGCGTTGTATTACTTCGCCGGCAGCGATCTGGTTAGCTATATTGTCGGGTAATAATTGAATGATGTCGGGCAAAATCCTGTAATTTAGAATATCAAAAATAATATTTACTTTTCACTATTAACAGAAAGATATGATGCGAGGCGGGCTTTTAATTGTTTTTTTAATTGTGTCTTATGTGTCAATGGGCCAGCGTACAGAACGTTTGCCGGCGATAAGCAGGCAAGCCTGGCCGGACAGTGTCTTTCTTTCTCTTACTCCGGAGCAGCGAATTGCTCAATTGCTGGTTGTAAGGTTATCTGCTTACGATTCCCGCCAAAAGAAACCTGTATTTTTTGATTCTCTTGTAACATCAATGGTGAAAAAATATAATATAGGCGCCATTTGCCTGTTTCAGGGAAACCCCACACGGCAGGCCTCCATAATTAATTCATTGCAATTACTGGCACAAACACCACTTCTTGTTTGTATCGATGCCGAATGGGGCGTGGGGATGCGTATGTATGACAGTGTGCAAGCGCTGCCTAAACAGATGATGCTTGGAGCTGTACAAAACCCGGATATTGTTTATCAATATGGCAAACTGATTGCACATCAGTGCCGGCGTTTGGGAATCAATGTTAATTATGCTCCGGTTGTGGATATTAATAATAATCCTGCCAACCCGGTTATAAATGACAGGAGTTTTGGTGAGGATAAATATAAAGTATCACAATACGGGTTACAGTATATTCGTGCGCTTCAGGACAATGATGTCATGGCTTGTGCCAAACATTTTCCCGGGCATGGGGATGTAAGCGTAGACTCTCATCTGGATCTTCCTGTAATTGGTAAAACACTTTCTGAATTAGACACTCTGGAATTATATCCGTTCAGGGAGGCATTTAAAAATGGAGTATCCAGCGCTATGGTTGCCCATCTTTATGTGCCGTCTATCGACAGTACGCCCAACAGGGCAACATCCTTATCGCCTAAAGTAGTGAAATCCCTGCTGAGAGATTCACTTGGGTTTACTGGGCTTACATTTACCGATGCGCTAGAAATGCAGGGAGTCAAAAAATTTTTCCCGGTAGGGGAATCTTCGGTTGAATCTTTGATCGCAGGTAATGACATGCTGTGCTTGCCAGGTGATGTAGATACCGTTATAGGAAAAATCAAAGCAGCGATTGCAGAAGGGAGGCTTACATGGGATGATATTAACGAACATTGTTGTAAGGTACTGTCGGCAAAATATCAGTACGGTTGCAGCCATTTTTCTTCAGTAGCATTACCCTCGCTTGTTGAAGATCTCAATAAAGGAATTCGCGAAATGCGTCAATTGGTTGCAAAAAATGCGCTGACATTGCTACGTAAAGACGATGAAATTTTCTTCCCTCTTTCCATTTGTGCAAATAAGCCTGCTACTGATATTGCTTATGTAGGAATTGGGATAAGTAATGATAATTATTTTTCAGGGAAAATGCGGGAAGAATTTGGTGCAGATGTTTTTTACTTTAATTATAAACAAGAGGCATCCCGCATTGCAACCTTAATAGAGCGGATTAAAGAAAATTATGGAAAAGTAGTAATTGGTATTCATTCGGTAAACAGATCCCCCGCCGATAATTTCGGTATCAGCACACAAGCAGTATCACTTGTCAACCAATTGCAGCAGCAGTGCAAAACAATAACATTTCTTTTTGGCAATGCGTATGCAGTGAAAAATTTTTGCGAAGCAAAAAACCTGGTTGTCTGTTACGAAGATGATGAAATAACCCAGGATGTTGCCATCAACTTTCTTAAAGGTAATTTGGTAGCAAAGGGTAAACTGCCTGTAACAGTATGTACACAGTACAGGTATGGGTCGGGCATTGATATGCCTGTTGTAAAAATGCCACTGGCGCTGCCGGATACTGCCGGGTTCGATACAAAGAAACTCTCTTATATTGATACCATTGCCACACAGGCCATCAGAGCCAAAGCAACACCCGGATGTATTGTCCTTGTGGCCCGGGAAGGAACTATTGTTTACCACAAGGCATTTGGCACAATGGATTATGCTGATAAGCAAACCCTGGGCAAGGATGCTGTTTTTGACCTGGCTTCTGTGACAAAAATATGTGCTACAACACTCGCTGTTATGAAGTTGTATGAAGAGAAGAAGTTGGATATTAATAAGGATATTGGGGCTTATCTGCCGTCAGCCCGGGGTAGCAATAAGGAAAGGATAAAAATTGTGGATCTTTTGTTGCATCAGGCCGGATTGGTACCTTTTATTCCGTTTTATAAAGAAACATTGGATGAAAAAGGGAACCCTTCAACACAATTTTACCGGAAGGCCCCAGACGAATCTTTTTCCATACCTGTAGCTGAAGATATGTATATGCTAAAAGGATGGAAAGACACTATGTTTAAAAGGATATTAGCTAGCCCTTTGCTTTATTCGGATAAATACGTCTACAGCGATAATGATTTTATATTTTTAGGCAGGATTGTTGAGGCTGTCAGCGGGCAGACTTTAGACAATTATGTTGCTGAAAAATTTTATATCCCGATGGGGCTTACATCCACAACATTCAACCCGTATACAACCTTTCCTGCCGCATGTGTGGTGCCTACAGAAAACGACACGGTATTCCGGAAAAAACTATTAAGAGGATATGTAAACGATCCAGGTGCAGCTATGATGGGGGGAGTGGCTGGGCATGCCGGTTTGTTCAGCAATGCAACCGATTTGGCTGCCTTGCTGCAAATGTTGCTTAATAACGGTATTTACAATAACAGGCAATATCTCAAGCCTTCAACAATACAATACTTTACCCGTTATGCTTCTTCAGTTAGCCGGAGAGGGTTAGGTTTTGACAAGCCGGAAAAAGATAATATTTCCAGAAAAGAGCCTTACCCCTCTCTCTTTGCTTCCGCTTCAGCGTTTGGGCATACAGGCTACACGGGTACCTGTGTATGGGCCGATCCTGATAAACAACTCGTATATATTTTTTTAAGTAACAGGCTTATGGACAATGGAGGAGATAATACCCGTTTGGTACACATGAATATACGGGGAAAAATTATGGACGCTATATACAAGGCAATTATACACTAGCGTACGGTTTATCCTATTCTATGCTTTTTTGCATTTTCCTTTACCCTGAATTTCACAATCCTGCTAATCAATGCTTCAGGTAATTTATTGTTATATGGAAATTGTATTGCCCCTTTCGAGAAATGATAAACGGAAATATCTTTTTCAAAATTACGTATGCCAGATGCCGTAGGGTAAAACCCTATATGGTTTTTACAGCCCGAAAAATATACCAGTATTCCATTTTGCCTGTAAGCTGGCATGCCATAACTTATCACTTCCTCTGCTTCGGGAGCGGCTTCCCGGATAACAGATCGCATTCTTTCCAGTTTATTCCTGATGGCATTATCCTGTAATGCAAGATATTCATCAACAGTAATTGCTTTTTTCATTGCCACGTTATGATTTTTGGATTGACAATGTAATGTTAATAATAATCCGTCAAAAAATAATTGTTTAAACAGCGTTTTTGATGTTATTTTATGGTAGTAAGCAAATAATATATTTCATAAAAAATAAATTATTTTTTTATAAAATTTGTTCGAGAAATATAATTTTCCGATATTGACCCCTCATTAAATAATCAGATTGCTATGTCTTACCCCTTTCAAATTAAAACGCAGGAAGAATATAAGGCTGCGTATCAGAAAAGTATTGATGACCCGGAAGGATTCTGGAGCGATGTCGCTTCTTATTTTCAGTGGCGGAAACCCTGGGAAAAAGTTCTTGATTGGAATTTTCTGGAGCCGCATGTTCGTTGGTTTTTAGGTGGTAAACTAAATATCACCGAAAATTGTATTGACCGTTATTTGGATACAATGGGAGAGAAGCCAGCCATTATCTGGGAACCTAATAACCCGGAAGACAGGGTTCGTATCGTTACCTATAACCGTTTACACAAAAGGGTCTGCCAGTTTGCACAAGTATTGGTCAATAATGGTGTTAAAAAAGGCGACCGTGTTTGTATTTACATGGGTATGGTGCCCGAACTGGCTTATGCCGTGTTGGGCTGTGCCCGCATCGGGGCGATACACAGTGTGATTTTTGGAGGGTTCTCCGCTCAAAGTATTGCCGACAGGCTGTACGATGCACAGGCCGAATATATTGTAACCTGCGACGGGGCTTACAGAGGTGAAAAAATAATTCCGCTCAAAACTGTCATTGATGATGCACTTATAGGGAACCGCCTGGTAAAAAAAGTAATTGTATATACACGTACACGTACTCCTGTTTCCATGATCAAAGGACGTGATGTATGGTGGGAAGACGAAATGGAATATGCGGAAACGCAGGTAGAGAAAAATGGAAAAGTAACTTTTCCTGCGGAAGAAATGGATGCAGAAGACCCGTTGTTTATATTATATACATCCGGAAGTACAGGCAAACCGAAAGGAGTAGTACATACCAGCGGCGGCTATATGGTGTGGGCAGGATACACATTTGTAAATACATTCCAGTACCAGCAGGGGGATATACATTTTTGCACAGCGGATATAGGATGGATAACCGGACATAGTTATATAATATATGGCCCTTTAAGCGTTGGG
>CAZKPH010000060.1:0-9385 GCA_964554605.1 uncultured Ferruginibacter sp. | reverse complement strand
CGATGAGAATGACCTTACTGCAAATAATCCTTTCAGGCCCGTTGCTCTGGGGGGCACAGGCGACCAGCCTGATATGTTTCAAAATTATATGGACTATGGATTTCAGGAATGCCAGGTAAAATTTACCGAAGGGCAGAAAATAAGAATGCGGGATGCCCTGGTATTGCAACGTGCAAGTTTATTGAATAGATCTGATATCTGTACAGGATGTACATCCCCCATAGAAGTATCATTGAATATACCCGATACTATTCCTGCCGGTGTGCCATATACTTTTCATTTGAGTTTGAACGACACTTCAGCTAGTATTATGTGGATAATTAACCAGGCATATTTCCAGGATATTCTTTCTCCTGTTAAAACATTTCCGGTAGAAGGCCCTGTAAATATTACCATTCTTATAGTTAATAACTCAACCCAATGTTATAAGCTAATTGAAAAGACAATATATGCATCCTGCTCTGTTGTACCCTCTTTTTCCGTAAGCCCGAATACGTTGTCAAGTACGGGTGATACCATTACATTCATAAATACAACCGTATCTCCCGGTATTTCTTCTCTTGTCTGGAAAATTGACGGGATTCAGGTTGCAACAGGCGATCGTTTTGATTATATCGTCCCTGATGAAAAAGGAAGGCTGATAACACTTACTGCTTATAATAGTGTATGTGGTTCCGTAAGTTTACCATATTATATAGACCCGGGCAATTGCAGGGATAGTAAAGAAAATAACGTTTGGTATTTCGGCAGTTATGCCGGGATCGATTTTAATCAAAACCCACCTAAGCCAATATTTGGTAAAATATCAACGGACGAAGGATGTGCCGTTCTCTGTGATGTTGATGGCAATGCTATTTTCCATTCGGATGGGTCTTCTGTAAGCAACAGCCAGACAGGAATGAGGCTTGAAAACGGCGAAAACCTTTATGGCAGTTTTACAACTACGCAAAGCGCATTGTTTGTACCCATGCCCGGTAATGACCGCTATGTATATTTATTTACGCTGGATTATCAGGCTGGTGAAATGAATACACATGGTGGCGGTATTTATTATTCCATTATCGACAAGCAGGGAAACAACGGAGACGGATCTGTTATACAAAAAAACACCTTGCTTGTAAAACCTGTAGTGGAAAAAGTAACTGCAGTAAAAAACAGTACCGGCGATGGTATCTGGGTTATTACACATTTATGGAACTCCGATGCATTTTATGCCTGGGAGCTTAAAAACGGAACAATGACGGCAGCCATCGTAAGCAATACCGGCATTGTACATAATTCTCCTGATAGCCATGTTATGGCATATGCATTGGGAGAATTAAAGGCTTCCCCTTCGGGGAAAAAACTAGCTCTTGCCAACCAGGGAAAATGCTATTTTGAAATATTTGACTTTGACAACAGTACCGGAAAAATATCCAATCCTGTTTTGCTACAAAATGATGAAACAACAAATGCTTATGGTGTTGCTTTTTCGCCCGATGAAAGATTCCTTTACGGCAGTAGCATTGCTGATTCAAGAATACTGCGTTTTGATCTGCAGGCGGGCAGCTCCGGTGCCATCCAGGCTTCCATGAAAATAATTGCAAAATCCGGAAAGCCGGGAGGCGCTCTGCAATTGGCCCCTGATGGGAAAATATATTGTGCAAAACACAGTAGCAGCTTCCTTGATGTAATCAATAATCCCAATGCTGCTGACCCGGACAATTGCAATTTTGTCTCTAACGGGTTTAAACTGGCAAATTATACTACATCTGCCTATGGTTTACCAAATCCTGTACAAAGTATATTTGAGTCTGTCAAAACAATCATACAGGGCCCTTACAAAGTATGCAGAAAAAGTGCTGACACAACAGTTACATATTCTTTTTCACCGAAGGGAAGAGCAACTTATTCGTGGATACATAAAGGCTCTAATTTTTTTACTGCATTAAATGATTCCTCTGCCACAATTCGTTTTACAGTTAGCGGTACAGATACGCTGATTGTTAAAAGAAGCGCCCCGTGCAAGGACCGGTACGATACTTTGCTTATCAGTTCCGGAACAATGCCCTATACCTTTATCGGCAACGATACGACCATCTGCAATGGGAAAACCGTTACATTGAATGCTGGCAATGGATTTGATGCTTATAACTGGAGTACTTCGGCTATCCCATTTAATCAAACCATTCAAACCGGCACTGAAGGATATGTATGGGTAGATGTAACCAATAAAGGAGGCTGTACCTACAGAGATTCTATACGGATATCATATTATAAGCTTCCCGAACTCAGCCTGGGAAAAGACACTTCTATTTGTGATAACACTTCTTTGGTATTACAGGCTCCGGCTACATCAAGCTGTTTGTGGAATACAGGGAGTACCGCTACATCTATTGTAGTTACAGATTCCGGAAAATACAAAGTTACGGTAACCCAATACGGTTGTTCATTCAGTGATTCCATCTATATCTGGAAAGGCATTCCCCAAAATATACTTCAAAAAGATACTATCTACAATTGCCTTTACCCTAAACCTATTGTTACGGTTCCGGATGGTTTTACAAGCCATACCTGGAAATTACCCGATGGAAGTACTTCGGATACAACTGATTTGGAACTGACAAAAGCAGGCTGGTATGTGTTAAGCTATGCAAATACCTGCGGCGATGCCGATGATTCTGTTTATTTTGTTAAACCAACTCCTACCAATTTTGCTGACACTGTGTTTTCCTGTGATGATACATTATATCTGCCTTTAAATTATCCGGCCTTTATCTTTAACGAATATCCCTACCTGGTACCACCCTCTTATATACTAAGCGAAGATGGCATGTCTGCAAAAATTTTCAGGTCGTCTTACTTTACCATCCTCTGCAATTATAACGATGAATGTTGGGTCGGGCAGAACCTTAACGTTATCATGGATTCTGCAGCTATACGTCCTGATAAGAAAATTGACTTGGGCAATGATATCATTGCCTGCGAAGGGTATGTATTACCTCTTGATGCAGGAAACGGCTTTAAAAGCTATTTGTGGAGCACTGGCGAAAGGCAGCAGAAAATTACGGCCTATGGATTTGGAAAATATACTGTCAATGCAAAGTACTGCGGTTATACGTACACAGACAGCATCAATATAATTAAAGACAATACGGTAAACGTAAATATCGGCAAGGATAACATTATCTGCAATAACACACCTGTAATATTAGATGCAGGGCCGGGCTACGACTGGTATAAATGGAACAACGGGTCTGCTTCGCAAAGCATAGCTGTTGCAAACAATGGTACATATTCCGTAACAGTAAACAAAAACGGCTGTATTGCCAGGGATACTGCTGTTATTTTTAATGCCGCAGAAGCACTTACAATATCCGGCGACGATATTATTTATGAAAACTCTCCAATTGTGTTAAGTACCACTTTCTTTGATGGCGCTATATATGAATGGGATTCGGCTGGTATCATTCTCACAAACAGAGGAAATTCCCTTGTCATATATCATCCGGGTACATTTAGTGTACGTATGGCTTGTATCAATGCTCCCTGGTCTGCGCCTTTTACCGTATCTACAACAATTCCTGTAATGCTAGCCACTTTTGATGTTTTCCCAAAAAGAGATATGTCCTGTTACATCGTATGGCAAACAGCAACTGAAATAAATTGCGATCGATTTTTTGTACAACGAAGTTACAGCGGTGTTGATTTTGAAACATTCTCAACAATAATGGCTGCCGGGTACAGCAATACATTACGAAAATATACAGTAACAGATTTCCCGGATATTTACAAAAATACCGTTTATTACAGGCTAGTATCGCTGGATAAAGACGGGCATTTTTCATATAGCAGTATAATAATTGTCCACCCTCAATCTCCTGCCAATAGTACTGTCATTACGCCTAACCCTGCCAAAAACCTGTTTACAATCAATAGCCACATTCCTTATGCAACAATTGTCATCTCCGATATGGCCGGAAAAAAAATAATTAACATGCCCTTTACTAAAGAAATCGGAATTAGCCAGTTAAAACCCGGAAATTATACCATCACTCTTATCAATAAAGAAGGGGTTAAAACCACGATGCTTTTAATCAAAGAATAATGAAAAATATCATAAATAATATTTAACCGGCTATGAAATATTTCGGTTAATATCTAACTTAGTAGCCGAAACATTACGGTAATACTCTTTACTAAAACGATCTGCCATCCATAAAAAACACAAACTATGAAAAGGTTCCGGCTTTTATTCCGCATTTTTGCGATTATTTTTTTTCTGTCTTCACCCACAATTGTTTTTTCTCAAGAGCTTATTATGGCCGATGCTTATACAACAGCCTCTGCTTACAAAACACAAATCGGGAAACAATTTGATTTCTTTATTCCAGGAGGCAATACCTATTGGGGCAATGTGTGGGGAACTGATATTTATACACACGATTGTAGTATTATGGCAGCAGCCATACATGCGGGTATTATTCGTCCTGAAACCGGCGGCATTGTAACTATTGAAATAAAACCAGGGCAAATGTCTTACAAGGGATCTACTCGAAATGGTATTAGTAGTAATGACTATGGCCAATGGGACGGTAGTTTCGTTTTTGTAAAAAATACATTATACTCCTCTCTCCCAAAAGATATTATCTATGCTACATGGAACTCACAGGCCAACGTTTACAGGGGAAAAACCGGGCAACAATTTACATTCTATCTGCCTCCAACAAATACAATAATAGGAACCGTATGGGGAACAAACGTCTATACAGATGATAGTTATATCTGCGCAGCAGCCGTTCATGCAGGGCTTATTACCAAAGAAAAAGGCGGCATTGTTACCATTGAAATGAAAAAAGGTATGTCCGCCTACAAAAGTACAATGCAGAACGGCATTCTCAGCCAAAGCTATGGAGAATGGCAGAGTAGTTTTACTTTTGTAAACAAACCTGCCCCAACCGGAAAAACAGATGCATCCCCGGCTGCAACTGAAGAAAATAATACTGTATCAAAAGAAGATGAGCCTCTTCCCGCAGGACTTACTAAAGATTATGTATTTGTAAAAACAGACAACCCGGAATACAACCTTGCGGGGTTTCATGTTAATGGAGATCAGATGCTTGTTAAATATGATGAATTTAATGGAGTACTCAGAAAGATTTTTTATAAAAAAACCGACCAGTCGGAAGGTATATATATCTCATTTGATGAACAACAACGCCCTTATCTTATAGAAACAAAAAACATTATTTATCGTTTCTTCGATTTTGACGGAAAAAAGGCTTCGCTGGCAGTAGCTGAAAACGGGAAACCTGTAAGTATCCGTTCCGGCGTTACGTTTGATTATACACCTCCCGTTCCAGGAACAGAACTGCCTTCGGGGCAACGTGGCGGCCCCACTATGGCTCCTTTCGGAAATGGATTGGACATTGACGCCAATTTTATCCTGAAAGCTACAAGCTACTCCTTAAGCGTGGCCACATGTGCAGTTGCAACAACAATTAGTGCCGGAGCAGCTTTATTCCCTTGTGCATCTTTATTTGTATCGACAATTGCTGACGGGCTTCCTAACGACCACCCGTATAAAAAACATTTTGAAAGCGCTAATATTGCTATCAGCTACCTGGGTGGTGTAACCAATTTCCCGAAAACTAAATTAGTAGAATTGCTGGAGAATGCATCTACATCTGTAGACGCTATCACAAAAGTATATGAAGGATATACAACAGTTACCAGCTACATTCAGAAAGTTAAGGATATGGACCAGGCCATTAAAAACTGGAAGAGTGATAATGAAAAATCGAATGCCGGTAATAAGTCAAACAACAATGCTAATAGTAGCAAAAATAATACTGAAACAAAAAATCCGGCCCCCGACATCAGTATACCAATCCCCGATGGTAATGCTTCTTATGCCATAGTAGATCTCAGGACCAAGAAATGGGAGGAGGAAATGAAAGACAGATTGGAAGAACTGGGCAAGAGGAATTTTGCTCTCACCAGTATGGCAGATCTTTTTATCAATGTCGGCCATAGAGTTCATTATATTCTACCCGATGATGGCCACAATGATGACAAACTTATGAGCCAGCTCCGGGTAAAGGAAAAAGAAGGATACCGGCTGGTTTACCTGCTACTGCAGCCACTCTTCATGAAAATTGACGGGTACGACGAACCTGTAGAACATAAACTTATCAAAGATAAAAACAGCAGCAGCCGCACCATTTCGAAGAACAACCTTCTGCAACAAATAAATAACTACGCAGAACAGGGTTATGAACCAGTAAGGGTTATCTGTACAAATCAATTCAGTATGTTATTTTACAAAGTGGCAGGGGCCGTTGCAAAAATCGACCAGGTAATTGAAATAGATTCCTTCCTTACTGATCAAAAAGTAGCCCAGTTGGCAAGTAAAGGCTACCTGGCAAATAAACCAGCCGTTGTTTTCACTGAATACGGCAATATAATTTTCAAAAAAACAGATGGGAAAAGCTATGAAAGCAAACAAATTGTTTTACCCGAGAATAAAGATGGAAAGACAAATATGGACGATCTGGTAAGCAACTTACTATCTATAAGCAAAACAGCAAACAAATATGCAGCAGAAGGTTATTATATAAATTTTGCCCACATCCTGCATAAAAAAATCTATATTTATCTTTATAAATAACGAAGCTTTTAACCATATTAGTACCGGCATTTAATTCTATCATTATACGACAATATTGTATGATGTGTAATAGGGTTGTTACCTTTTGCACCAATATTCGTATCGGCATGAAAGATTTTTCGTGCACAGGTCAATGTCATGTGCAGGGGAATCGTACAATTGTAGGTTCCGGCCTAAATCCGGGTCATTGTTTTTGTATGTAATATTACTTATCTTAACTAACATTTTTACTGATCCACTAAAGCAGACCGGATATATGTAAAGACTGGAATTATAAATAATTCTTTAATCTTTTTCAATGCAAAAAATAAAACTTCGGCCCGCTGTAAAAGTCAGCATCATTTATTTAGTTGTAGCAACAGCCTGGATATACTTAAGCGATAAACTTATGCTTTTGCTGTTCGTTTTTAAAACACATGAAGAGCAAATGATCTATTCTATTGCTAAAGGATTATTTTACGTAGCTATCACTTCTTATCTCTTATACAAGCTGGTAAATACATATTACAGGCAAATTGAAAACCGGGTAATAGAGCTACAGGAAAGCGAGTTGCAGATTATCCAGTTGAACAGGCTGTATAGCTTTATCTCACAGATAAACCAACTTATTGTAAGAAGCCAAAACAGCGAATCGCTTTTCAAAGAGATATGCCAGATCGCTATACAGGCCGGCCACTTTAGAATGGTATGGATCGGCATTGTTGATGAAGAAACGGGAGAGGTAAAGCCGATAGCGTTCGCCGGGAATGAAGACGGGTACCTAAATAGCATAAATATATCTATTGACCCTGCCAAACCCGGTGGTAATGGGCCTATGGCAAATTCTATCAGGAATAATAAATATTTTATCGCTAATGATATAGAAAATGACCCACTCATGATCCCGTGGAGAAAAGATGCGCTGGAAAGAGAATTCAGGTCGTGCATTTGTATCCCTATTCTTAAGTTCGGAAAAAGCATTGGTGCTATCGGGTATTATTCTTCCGTAAAAAACTTTTTTAAAGAAGAAGAAATAAATCTGCTGGCAGAAGTTACCGATGACATCAGTTATGAACTGGAAAACCAGGAAAAAGAAAAACAAAGAGTTGAAGCAGAAGCCAAACTTGCAAAAAGCGAAAAGAATTTCAGGACAATTGTAGAAACAGCAAACGAAGGAATATGGCAATTAGGCAAAAACAACAAAACCATTTTCATAAACAAAAGAATGGCCGAAATGCTGGGATATACTACGGAAGAAATAATCGGCAAATCTGTTTTCGATTTCATGGACATAAATTCCATTGAAATGGCGCACAAAAAACTGCAGGAAAGATCCTGGGGCAAGGCAGATATTTATGAATTAGGTTTCGTTCACAAAAATGGGAATCTTGTGCAAACAGAAATACGCACTTCTTCTTTGTTTGACAAAGAAGAATATATCGGCCCTTTTGCCATGATAACTGATATTACCGAAAGGAAAGTTGCACAAGAAAAAATCATGGAAGCATTAGACCGGTACAATATTGTATCCATGGCCACTAAAGATGTTATCTGGGAGTGGGACATTCAGAATAAAACTGTCTTTTATAATCAGGGTATCACCGAAATATTCGGATATCCGGAAACAATTTCGGGAGAAAATGAAGAAATCGCATTTGGACGAATACATCCAAACGATATTAAAGCGATACACGAAAAGATCAGGGAAGCCTTCCAAACCAAACAAAATATCATTACAGCAGAATACCGGTACCGCTGCATGGATAGCACTTACAAAAACATCAAGAACCATGGGTTTGTAATTTATAATAACAACATACCAATAAGGGCAATCGGCGCAATGCAGGATGTTACAGTAGAGCGGGAAGCCAATATGCTCATCGAAAAGGCAGTTATAGATACCCAGGAAAATGAAAAACATCAAATGGGAATGGAACTGCACGACAATGTGAACCAATTGTTATCTGCCGCTGTCATTTACCTTGGCATCCTTAAAAAAAGCGAAGAACATAATACCAAATCAGATGGCCTTCTCAAAAAGGCCGATCACCTGATACGGCAAGCCATTGAGGAAATCAGAAAATTAACACATCAACTTGCACCCTCCACCAATGCGGATATCCCACTTCAAGCTGTTTTTCGTGAACTGGTCAACACTATCAATGCAGACAACAGTTTTCACGTTTCTCTCAACATAGATGAGCTCGATAAGAAAGTACTCTCGCCTAAATTACAAACAGCCCTTTATAGAATTTTGCAGGAACAATTGAACAACATTATTAAACATGCCGGGGCCACAGAGGTGAATATAACGTTGAAAAGAAATAATACTTTTATCCTGTTTAGAATTGAAGACAATGGAAAAGGGTTTGACCCTGCCGTAAAAGCCGAAGGCATCGGGCTTGAAAATATGCGCCGCAGAATAAAACTTTTTTCCGGTGAAATGCTGATAGAAAGCTATCCTGGCAATGGATGCCGCCTTATTATAGAAATACCCACAGAAAGCGTTTATTAACCCGTTTCGGGTTAATTCATTGAAAAACATTTTATTTCTGCGTATTTTTTACTATATTCGGAATGCTATTTACAATATACTATTGCTTCTATTCAGTTCTTTATTCAAAGGGAATTTATTAATTAATAAACCTATACCAAGTGAAATCCTATATTACTAATCGGCAGGTTCAATGGATTCGCCCTGTATCTATGCTGCTGATTATCCTTTTCTCTTTTTGTAAGAGTTTTGCTACCCTTACT
>CAZKPH010000059.1:0-9393 GCA_964554605.1 uncultured Ferruginibacter sp. | reverse complement strand
ATTTTATAAACACGGAATTTTATTTTTATTTTACTTTATAAAAAAAAATTATGAGTACAGAACAAAACACCAACGAAAACGATGTATTAAATTTTGCAAATAATACTAAGCCTGAATTACCATCAGGGCTTAATATATTGACAATCCTTACGTTCATCGGTTCCGGTATCGGGCTTATAGGTACAGCGGCAACGCCTTACCTGATCAAATTCTCGAAGTCTATGATGGATAAAGCATTGGCGATGGGTTCGGATTTGCCTGATGCACAACTTAAGAAAATACTGGAAGCTAAAAAATTAGTAGACCTTACTGCGCAAAACCTGGTACCGCTTGTGATAATCGGGTTGGTTAGTGTTATAGCGTGTATAATTGGGGCATTGTGGATGCGTAAATTGCGCAAAGATGGATATACCGTTTATGTAGCCGGAGAAGTATTGCCTATACTTGGTAATTTTATTTTTCTTGGTACAGCGCAGTTCAGCGACTGGAAAAATTATCTTGGGTTGATTATCCCGGTCGTATTTATTGCTTTGTATACGGCTCACCGTAAATACCTTGTCAAATAATTACCAGGCTTTGCTGGTAGCTCCGTTCAGAATTTTGATGAAATACAAATGTTTGTTCTCGAAATAATCGGGAATGGAAAAGTCTTTCCTTGACCTTACGGTTCTGAAATTGAATTCTGAGAATACTTTGAATGGGCTGTCGTTTAAGTGATTGATGAAATCTGTGGGGTAAAGAAGCAGAAGTTTGGTAAAAAGATAGGTACATTCAAAACCTTTGAATACAATATCTGTCGGTTTTCCTTTGTATTTTTTTGTGTAACTATTCATCACAATACGGCTATAGCTGTCTGTTTTGCCATTGTAGTAAGGCGAAGTGAAATAGATCGGGAAATCTTCGTAATTGTCCTTGTCTGTAAGGGATTTAAAGCCATCCCAATTGGGCATCCCTATTAAAGTTATCGGGTAAGTTTGATGAAGGTCATAACAGGATGATGCAAGCAGGGAGGCAAAGCCTTCATCCAGGCTGCCGCCAATAATAATGCTTTGCCGGTTACTATCGAGTTTATTTTTCAGATTATCTGATGAAAAAGAACTGTCTATGTTTATGGTCTGAATTTTCAGTAAAGGTTTGCCATCCTGTTCGTTAAGTGCTTTGAAATATGCGGCAACTTTGTCTTCCTGCGAACCTTTTTTCCTGCAAAGGTATATCCTGTCCATCCCGTGGTTTTGCAGGATATAACTGTAAATAGCCTCGCAATGTGCTTTAAGCGTAGAATTCAGTATTACCAAAAAAGGGTTTCCGGTAATGCCGCCATCATTAGGGTAAGTGGCTGAAATAAACGGAATATTTTTGAGTATGGCAAAATCAGCCAGCATCTTGAAATCGGCATCTTTAACCGAACCGATAAGCAGATTAAGCGAATCCAGTTTATGAGATTTTATTAGCGAAGTAAGAGGTTGTGTATAAGACCTTGTGTCGTAAAAGCTGGCCTGTATATTGTTGTTAAAAACAGGTATAGAATCAAGAGCTATCTGGGCGCCCTGTATGAAGTCGATACCTGGCATAGCAAATTTCGGAAAAGATTGTTTGTTTTTGAAAGTGCCATTGGGCGTAAATATCGAATCCAGGTACATCGGAGCGAAAACGCCTATTTTATATGTATGCAGATTGGCTGTAGCACTATCATTCTGTGCATATGAAGAATTATTTATTAGGAAAGAAAAAAGAAAGAAGGCAAACATTGCCGGTTTCAGAAAACCGGCTTTATCAGAATTTTTCATCTTTTAAATATTACAATTTCACAATTATTATTCCCACTCGATAGTAGCGGGAGGTTTACTGCTGATATCATATACCACTCTGTTGATACCCTTTACGTTATTGATAATTTCGTTAGAAATATCTGCTAAAAAGGAGTATGGCAAGTGGGCCCAGTCGGCAGTCATCCCATCTACGGAAGTAACGGCACGCAAAGCGACAGTAAATTCATATGTTCTTTCATCTCCCATAACACCTACACTTTTTACCGGAAGTAGTATGGTTCCCGCCTGCCAGGTGGTATCGTATAACCCTGCTTTTTTTAGTCCGTTTATATAAATGGCATCGGCTTCCTGCAATAGTTTTACTTTTTCTTCCGTAACCTCGCCAAGGATCCTGATAGCAAGCCCGGGACCGGGAAAAGGATGGCGTTGAATCATCTCGGTAGGGATACCTAATTCTCTGCCTACTTTGCGTACCTCGTCTTTAAACAGGTAGCGTAATGGTTCGACTAGTTCCATTTTCATCGTATCTGGCAGTCCTCCTACATTATGATGCGATTTAATGGTGGCCGAAGGGCCATGTACGGAAACAGACTCAATTACATCCGGGTAAATGGTGCCTTGCCCTAACATCTCTATTCCATCTGCTTTGTGTGCTTCCCGGTCAAATATCTCAATAAAACCGCTTCCTATTATTTTTCTTTTTTCTTCCGGGTCAGTCTTTCCGGCCAGTTTCGTATAAAAATGTTCTTTAGCATCCACGCCTTTTATATTTAGGCCTAATTGCTCATAAGTTTGGATGACTTTTTCAAATTCATTTTTGCGTAAAACCCCGTTATCTACAAAAATGCCTAATAAATTATTACCGATGGCTCGATGGATAAGCGTAGCGGCTACTGTTGAATCAACGCCGCCACTTAACGCCATTATTACTTTCCTGTTGCCGATCTGTTGCTTGAGTTTGGCAACTGTGTCTGTTATAAAGTGCTCCGGTGTCCAGTCTTGCGAACACATACAGATATTTACAAGAAAGTTCCTGATGAGTATTTTGCCTTCGGCAGAATGATAGACCTCCGGATGGAATTGCAAACCGTATAAAGCATATCCTTCCTGTATGTTTTTCTTATATGCTGCAACAGGAATTGATTCAGTTTTTCCTAAAATATCAAAACCGGCTGGTAATTCTTTAATCGTATCACTGTGGCTCATCCATACTTGCGAGTTTGACGGTATCCCTTCCAGTAAGGGGTCGCCTGTTTTCGTCAGCGATAAGATTGCCCTTCCATACTCCCGCTTATCGCTCTTTTCCACTTTCCCTCCCCATATTTTCGCAGTGAGTTGTGCGCCATAACAAATACCAAGAACCGGGAACTTTTGTACCAGTAATTTTATATCTATTGTTGGCGCTTTATCTTCATTGACAGAAAATGGTGATCCGGATAAAATAATACCTTTCAAGCCATCGCTATAAGTAATTTCTTTATGGTAGGGAATGATCTCACAATAAACATTGGCTTCCCTTACAGCCCTGGCTATTAATTGTGTGTATTGTGAGCCAAAATCGAGGATTAAAATTTTTTCTGCCATACAACTGCGAAGTTAATAATAAGTTGTAAGTTATTGGAGTAATGTTGCAGAAGCACACGTAAATAATAACTATTTAGTATAATTTATTTTACGTATTGCATAAATCAGTTCATCAATATGTTGCCCGAACTTGTAAATCGTTTTTTCCAGCCTCGCTTCGAGTATAAATCCGGATTTTTCCAAAACACGCTGTGATGCCGGGTTATTGCCAAATGGGCGGGCAAATATCCTGTCAATATCAAAATGGGCAAATCCGTACACTATCATTTCTTTTACTGCGGCTGTTGCAATGCCTTTTTTCCAGTAAGGTTCTGCCAGCCAGTATCCCAGTTCTGCATTTCTGCAAAGAATATCTGTTTGCGGATGAATACCTATGCCTCCAACGGAAATACCTTCAATGTCAATTGCAAAAACCTGAAGTGGGTTATTTTTATTGGCCTTCTCAATGAAAGCTATACCATCTGCTTCCGTATAGGGATATGGAAACAAATTTGTAAGGTACCTGGCTATGTTTTGATTGTTGGCAAACTTTACCAGGTATTCCAAATCTGATTGCTTCCAGGCTCGTAATGAAAAGTCCATATCTGTACTTTTTACGGAAACTATAACTCTAAAATAAAATCCAGCGATGTATGCTGGCCGTTAGTCTTTGTTCTTCCGGCTTATTTTGATACCGTATAAGAATAGGTGGATGGTAGCAAAGGCAATGGAAAGAATGAGCAACGTCTTATTCTCTTCCCACCCTATACTTTGCTGATGCCACATCCCTACGATATATAAAAGTATGCAAAGCCCTATTCCGGTTATATTCAGGATGTTTTCCCCGATCCTGGTTTTATGTGTATGTGCCAGTTTACTATTCTTTATTCCGTATGCCGCATAAATATCCAGCCCTATAAGCATCCATACCACAAGGCGTATCCATGTGTCTGGTGGCAGGAATATCATCATGAACAAACAGGTAACAATACCCATCAGGGGGATGAAGGGGACCAATGGGGTACGGAAGGACCTTGGTGCATCCGGCATATTCTTTCTCATTACAAGGATACCAATACATACAAGTATAAAAGCCAGCAGCGTTCCGATACTTGTCATTTCCCCAACTACTCTTGCAGGGATAAAAGCTGCGAATATGCTTACTATCAGCATGAAGAGGAGATTGCTTTTGGCTGGTGTCCGGAATTTAGGATGAACACTTGAGAAGATGCCGGGCAATAACCCGTCTTTACTCATACTAAAGAATACCCTGCTTTGCCCCATCAGCATTACAAGAATAACTGAGGCATATCCACCCAGTATGGCTACAACAATTGCCCTGTTCAGCCATGGGAAATCAGGGCGAAGTATACCCGCAGCATCTGTTTTGCCCATATGTTCGATCGCTACGGCCACGGGAGCAATTCCATCCTGGCCTTTAAAAGTAGTGTAACTGGTAACGCCTGTCATTACATGAGCAAAAAGTATATACAGCAGAGTACAAATTGCTAAAGAACCCAGTATGCCGACAGGCATGTGTTTTTTGGGATTCTTGGCTTCCTGTGCAGCCGTACTTACAGCATCGAAGCCAATATATGCGAAGAAAACAATGGCTGCAGCCCTAATGATACCGCTAAATCCGAATTCCCCGAAATTGCCGGTATTTGCCGGAATATAGGGGTGATAATTTTCGGTACGAATGTATTTCCATCCTAATACTATAAAAATAATTACAACGGCTACTTTTAGCGTAACGATAATTGAATTTACAATAGCGCTGTCTTTAGTGCCTTTTATCAGCAAGAGGCTCATTAATATTACAATGAATACAGCAGGAAGATTGACAATGCCTCCGTCCCATGGGCCAGTTATAAATTTTTCTGATAAATGGATATTAAATCCTGAAAGGAATTTAACAAAATAGCGGCTCCAGCTTATACTCACTGTTGCTGCGCCTACTGCATATTCCAGTACAAGGTCCCAGCCGATGATCCAGGCAATAAATTCGCCCATTGTAGCATAAGAATATGTATAAGCGCTTCCCGCAACGGGGATCATAGAGGCAAATTCAGCATAACATAATCCGGCAAAAGCACAGCCCAGTGCGGCTACAATAAAGGAAAGTGTAATGGCAGGGCCTGCATTTTGAGCAGCAGCCATACCTGTTATGGAAAACAATCCAGCCCCGATTATGGCGCCTATGCCTAATGCGATCAGACCGCCAGCCCCTAGTGTTTTCTTTAAAGAATGATTTCCGGTTTCATTGGCTTCTGACAATAAACTATCCAAAGGTTTCTTGATAAAAATACTCATGTACTACAATTGATTTTATTTCGATTGGAAAAATAAAAAATAAATTTAACTAATATTCCGGCAGAACTTTGCATTTTTCGAATTTTGTTACAATTATTAAATATTATATTGCAAATTCATTTGACACATGCTACACAGAGCTTCCAATATTTCAACTACAAATAAGCTGACTATTTACATAGTTGTAGCAATGCTGATGGGTATATTTGTCGGCTATTTTGTTCATCGACAATTTTCGCCGGAAACGTGTGCTGTTTTTTCTTCCCGGATAAAACTCCTGGCTACAATATTCCTTCGTTTGGTTCAAATGATAATTGCGCCTTTGGTTTTTGCAACGCTGGTAGTTGGCATTGCCAAACTTGGAGACCTGAAATCTGTTGGCCGTGTAGGCGGTAAAGCAATGCTTTGGTTTATTTCTGCATCACTTATTAGTTTATTCCTCGGTTTGTTACTGGTTAATCTTACTAAGCCTGGTGTGGGGGTTAATTTAGCTAATGCAGATATGGCCGGGGCAAAAGACCTGTTGGGCAAGACCAAAGAATTTTCGTTAGATAAATTTGTTGAGCATATCATACCCCGAAGTATCCTCGAAGCTATGTCCGATAACGAGGTTTTGCAGATCGTTGTATTCTCTGTATTCTTTGGAGTGGCACTTACTGCAATTGGCAAAAAAGGCGAAAGCATAATAAATGCGTTGGATGCAGTTACACATGTTGTACTAAAAATGGTTAGCTATATAATGGCTTTGGCTCCGGTTGGAGTTTTTGGTGCAATGGCCGCCGTTATAGCTATAAAAGGGTTAGGTATTCTTAAAACCTACGCATATTATATGGGCGCTTTTTATCTTGGATTATTAGTATTATGGCTCATCATGCTGGGTGTGGGGTATCTTATATTACGAAAAAGGCTTATGGTATTGCTTAAGCGAATTGCCAACCCAATGGCAATAGCATTCAATACGGCGAGCAGCGAAGCTGTATTTCCAAAACTGGTAGAGGAGATGGAAAGGTTCGGCTGCAACAATAAAATAGTATCTTTTACGCTTCCGTTGGGTTATTCATTCAACCTGGATGGTAGTATGATGTATATGACTTTTGCCAGTATGTTCATAGCGCAGGCATATAATATTACTGGCGTAACGGGAAATACTGGTACGCAAATAGCGATGTTATTGGTATTTTTACTTACGAGTAAAGGTATTGCAGGAGTACCACGGGCATCATTGGTTGTAGTGCTGGCTACCGGGGGCATGTTTGGCATACCTCCTGAAGGGATTGGCCTTGTGCTGGCCATAGATACATTTTGCGATATGGGGCGTACCCTAACCAATGTGTTGGGAAATGCCCTGGCAACGGCAGCTGTTAGTAAATGGGAAAATGCTTTGGAAGAAGGATAATCACAAATCAAAAAATAATTATGTTGCATACTATTTTACTCGATTTTCACTGGGCGCAATTATTGCAGCCACAATGGTATATACAAAATGGCGGTTTGTGGTTGCTCCTGTTTGTTGTTTTTGCAGAAACCGGATTGTTTGTCGGGTTCTTCCTGCCCGGTGATTCACTGCTTTTTGTCGCAGGGATTTTTGCGCATGAGATGGATGAAAAGACACACGAGCCGGGGTTAGCTTTCCAGTTTTTAAAATATTTTGGCATCAATAATCATCATTCTGCTCTTGTGGATTTGGTTGTACTGGCTGTTTTGATATCAATTGCAGGTATATTAGGGAATATGGTTGGATATTGGACGGGCAGAAAGTTTGGAGTAGGGATGTATCATTGGAAAGACCGTCTCTTATTCAAGAAAAAATACTTGTATCAGGCACATGAATTCTATGAAAAACATGGTGGGCTCGCTATTGTTGCCGCAAGGTTTGTGCCGTTTGTGCGCACTTTTGCTCCTATTGTAGCGGGAATAGTGGAAATGGATAAACGGAAGTTTTTTTATTTTAATGTTGTGGGATGTGTAAGTTGGGTGGTTGCTATGCTCTTCTCGGGATATTTTTTGCAGCGCTTTATCTGGCATCAGTTCAGGTTTGATTTAAAAAGCCACTTGGAAATAATTGTCCTGGGGATCGTTGTTATTACCACGGCTCCTGTGATTATCAAAATGTTCTTTCCCGGGAAAAGAAAATAACTTAATTAGTACTACTGAAATGTGCTTTTGTATAAGCACCCTCGGGTAACGGATTAATTTCCGGGGCATGTTAGGATTATGTTAATTGAAGTGCTACAGGCGTATTGGAACTTGAAATTGTAATAAAAGGACCGGATTTTGCAGAAACGAATAACAGATATGGTAAAAACTGTCTACGGTATATTGCTTTTTTTAGGGATGGCATTTTGCCTGCCTGCCCAGGAATGTGTGGTAAGCGTTAAATATATGCCTGCAAATGCTGACGATTCGGTAGAAATTTTTTACAACGCTTCGCGAAAACTTAAGTGGAGCGATTTTCTGGGTGACCGTAGAATAGGCGGCACTGTAGCGGCCGAAACTTCCTCTGGGATAGGATATAAGTACAAGTCTGTTGTATCGGAAGATGGCGCCAGAATTGATTTTAATGTGTATTGTTTTTTCGACAGGAATAGATCCTGGGTGTTGGCAAGTGGTGGCAAAACGGACTATAACCTGAATCATGAACAAAGGCATTTTGATATCAGTTTTATACATACATTGCTTTTTATTCGGCAACTGCGCTGCCTGCATGTAGGAGCCGACAAAGTTAAATCCCAGGTAGGAGCGTGCTACCGGGAAATCTCTGTGGCATTGAATGCAATGCAGGCGGACTATGATGCTCAGACGCACAATGGCATTGATAAAGAAAAGCAGCAGGAATGGGATAAAAAGATTGATAAAATGAAATCCGACCTGTTGAAGTCTGTCTCATTGTGACCTGTCAGCAGTTTACAACCAAAACGGGGATCTTTAATTCATGCCTTACTGTATTGACTGTTTCTCCATAAATAAAATCTTTGAGCCCGCTATGTCCGTGAGCTCCAACTACGAGTAGATCGGCATTTGTTTTTTTAACAATCTTAATAATTTCTTTGGGCCTGTTCCTGAAGCCCAGGTGTCCTTCTGCGGCCAGGCCGTTTTGTTTCAGGTGTGAAAGGTAAAGTTCCATCCTTTCGTTATCGCTGCGGGTTTCATAATCGTTGCTTTCATCTCCCAGCAATTTTGCTGAAGCGCTTTCTACAATATGTATAAGTACATAAGACGTGTGCTTGTTTCCCTGCCCAATGGCAAAGGATAGTAATTTTTCGTCTTTCTCTGTAAAATCGAGCGCTATAGCAATCTTGTCAAATTTAGGAATACTAAGAGGCTTGAGTTCCCCCGATGCCGGATGCATTTTAAAAGTGTCTTGTAAAATGCGCTTTGAGAGTATCGGATGACATAAAATATAGAGGAAAAGCACAGCGAAGAACATGCTGACAAAAAGAATGAGTACCTGTTGAAATATAGAACCTGTGATGAAAATATCCCTACCCTCCGTGATCAGCATTTTAATGTTCAGGTAAACAAGAATAGAGGCAATTACCCATGCAGCAGATTTAGTGATTTTTTTTATTGCAAAATGACCCATGAGTTTTTTATCACTTACAAAGTGAATGAGGGGGATTATGGCAAAGCCTAGTTGGAGGCTCAGGATTACCTGGCTGAATATAAGCAGGGAGTCTACGTTTTTTTCGCCGTAGAAGATAATAACAAACAATGCTGGTAAAATTGCCAGCAATCTCGTAAGAAGCAA
>CAZKPH010000058.1:0-9413 GCA_964554605.1 uncultured Ferruginibacter sp. | reverse complement strand
ATCGTGGGAATTTAAATATCAGTGACATACAAGAAAAAGATGACTATATGCTTATAACCGGAACTTTTTCCTATCAGATACAAACACTTTTTGGTGGCGGTAATACTGTTACAAGAAAGTTCCAATGTAAAGCAAAAACGCTTTTAGACGAAGTAGTAATCCAAAAATTGTGTTATGTATTTATTGTATATGGTATGAGTGACACTCCAAATAAAAGTTGTAAGTGTACTGATGGAGACTTTGTAACGCCTGACTCAGAATTATACGTGTATTAAGCTTTTTTCACAACATAAATGAAGATGCCTGCTCATTCTGAAAAAGATGTGCATCCACTTCATTGAACCTTCGTTTTATCATAGATGCGGTTGATTACTATTTTCTTTTTGTTAAGCTGTGTTATTTGTTTTTCATGTAAAAACAACCAATGGCCGGGTAAACCGGATGTATATACTTCTATACGTATCCAACCTTTTGACGATATGGACAGCACTGCCATTATGAACCTTGCCTATTCTGTGAGAAAAATATTCCCAAATGTGGTTGTGAATCAGAGGGTGAAGATTCCCGCTTTTGCCTATTACCCACCCCGCGGTAGATATAGGGCAGACTCATTGCTGCGCTTTTTGCAGTTGTTTGCCCGCCCGCATGAAGTTGTTATAGGAGTGACGAATAAGGATATCAGTACGCATAATGGCAATATATCTGACTGGGGCGTGATGGGGCTTGGTAATTGCCCGGGAAATTCTTGTGTGGTATCTACCTTTCGGCTGAATAGGGATAAAAATAAAAACCAATTATTAAAAGTGGCCATTCATGAACTTGGGCATTGTTTTGGATTGCCGCATTGTCCTGAACGATTCTGCTTTATGCGGGATGCCAGGGGCAGGAACGTTACCGATGAAGAAACGGTTTTTTGTAAAGGCTGTAAACATTTCCTGATTCTCCGGCACTGGAGGATTCCATAAGCCGCGGCCTTATTACAATTGTTTAACATCTCCGCCTGAATTTTTTATATAATTTACTGCTCCGGTAAGCCCGTATTTGCCGGGTACTGTATATCAACTTTTCACCTAAATTTATTTTGTATGGCTGACATTGCGGAAACAATACAGGAACCACTTGAAGATGCACCAAAGAACAGAATCAATTCTATGGTAGCGCTTTTTGTAGCTATCACCGCTACGTTTATGGCAATATGCAATGTAAAGGATGGCAATATCGTACAGGCAATGTCGCAGGCGCAGGCGCATAGTATTGATGCCTGGTCGTACTTCCAGGCGAAGAGTACTAAACAATCTATAGCTGAAAATGCTGTGGAACTGCTGCAGGTTCAAAACTCACCGGGCAGCGCTGCGCTTATAAAAAAATATAATGACCAGATAGCCCGCTACGAAAAAGAGAAAACCGAAATAAAGGCACAGGCAGAAGGCTTTCAGAAAGAGTATGATGACATTAATCTTTTTGATGACCAGTTTGATATGACTGAAGCTTTACTGACGATATCGATAGCTATGTTTGGCATTACTTCTCTGACCCAAAAGAAATGGCTGCTATGTTTTTCGAGTTGCGTTGGCCTGCTAGGTGTTATCCTGGGCCTTGCGGCTTTTTTGAAAATTAGCCTGCATTCTGACCTTGTATCTAAAATACTCGGATAAGTTTTACCTTATATAATCTGCTGACGGGCTGCCGGATGGCAACGGATGCCCCGCTGAAGGTTTGTGTGCGGGCTTTGTGGCAGAGCAGCAGTGTACAGCCGGAACCGGTGCTGAATACAGTACCAGCGATGACAGCCGCTAAATCTTATTTTTCCCCCAATGAATATACACCTGCCTTATAGTTCAGTACCGCTTTGCATGTGCTTTTTAATTTGCAAATAACCGGAAGTGCCTACAGTAAAAAACAAATAGTGTAACCAATGTTACCGTGAGGCTTTGGGCTTAGGGATAGTTTTGCGAAAAATTCAGAGAATGAGAATATTTTTTGCAGTTGTATTTATCTTATCGTTGATGTCGCTGAGTGTTAACGCCCAGGATACTGTTTATTTATCCAGTGGGGAACTCCTGGCAAAAGTTGTTCAGCAAAACCTGCAATCCAAGCTGGCGCAAGCGGATGTACAGTTGGCCAGGGTAGATATTTTGCAGACACGGGCTATTTACCTTCCCAATATCACTGCCTCTTATACAGCTTCTTCTACCAATAACCCTTTGATGGCTTTTGGCTCCAAGCTGAACCAGTCGAGAGTAGTTATGGAGGACTTCAACCCTTCTAACCTGAACCACCCGAACAATATTGGCAACTTTGCCTCTAAGATAGAAATACAACAACCGATTGTGAATATGGATGCTGTATACCAGAAGAAGGCTGCCCTTGTTAAAGCACAATCGTTTGGCATTAAATCGGAGAGGATAAAGGAATACCTGCAAATGGAGGCCAGCAGGGCTTATATGCAACTGCAACTGTCTTATATGGCTGTACAGGTACTGGAAAATGCAAAGAGTACTACGTTGGAGAACAAACGTACAGTAGAGAATTACTACCGCAACGGAATGATTCAAAAACCTGATGTACTTTATATGGACATACGGGTTGCTGAAATTAACAGCCAGCTTGAGCAGGCCCAGTCGAATGTAAGGAATGCTTCCGACTATATTCATTTCCTTATCAATGAGGATGGCAATAACAAGATTGTTAAACCTACTGAGGCTCTACGTTATAACGAAAAAGCAAGCGAAGCGATATTAGCTGTGAATAAGCAACGTAAGGATATACTTGCTTATTCGGTGTCGCTGCAAGCGTACGATTACCTTATCAAATCGGCTAAGGCTAAATTTCTCCCCCGGCTGAATGCATTTGGCAATTTTGAAGTTTATGACAAGAACCCGCTTGGGTTTAAAGCTAACGGCTACCTGGCCGGAATACAGTTATCGTGGAATGTTTTTGACGGGATGCGTTCTAAGAGCGAACAGGCGAAATATAAAACCGAATCCGAAAAAGCAAGGACCGAGATAGAACAGTACACACAACAAAGCCAACTGGAAATGAATAAAGCATTCCGCCAACTGACGGATGCAAAAAATAAAGTGAGCGTAGGCGAACTATCGCTGGAACAGGCAAAAGAGGCTTACAGGATCAGGAAGAACAGGTTTGACCAGGGGCTTGAAAAGCCCTCCGACCTGCTGAATGCCGAGACATTCATGTCTCAAAAGGAACTGGAATATTACCAGGCTATTTACGAATACAATGCGGCATTAGAATACTATCAATTTTTAAAATAACTATTCATGAGGAAAATACATTACCTGATTACAGGCATTGGCATACTGTTGCTGCCTGCCTGTTTGCAGAAAAAAGAGAAAATAACAGATACTGATAATCCCGTAATGGTAAGCGTATCTATCACCGGCGATTCTGCTGTCATGCATACAACTAATGCCAGCGGAAAACTCGTAGCTAAAAATTCCGTTAACATCAGTACCCGTATGATGGGCTATATAACCGGTATCAGAACCGAGGTAGGCCAGGCAGTACATGCCGGGCAATTACTGGTTAGCATCAACAGCAATGATATACAAGCCAAAGGAGGGCAAGCATCCGCACAGATAGCTCAGGCACAGGCAAATTTTAATATCGCCAAAAAGGACTACGACCGCTTTACAAAACTTTTTGAATTACAAAGCGCATCGCAAAAAGAACTGGATGATATGCGTGCCCGTTATGAAATGGCCAAGGCTGCACTGGATGCCGCCCGGATGATGAAAAATGAAGTAAATGCGCAATATAGCTATACTAATATCGTAGCACCGATATCGGGAATTGTTACAGCTAAATATGTAAAGCCAGGCGATATGGCTAACCCGGGAATGCCTCTATTAACTATAGAAGCCCCCTCCCACCTCCAGGCACAGGCAATGGTATCGGAAGAACAAATACCGTTTATCCATACAGGGCAACAGGTAAACATAACTATAAAATCTTCTAATAAGCAACTCACCGGCACTGTATCTGAAGTGAGCCTTTCTTCTGCAAATACGGGTGGGCAATACCTGGTAAAAATAGATATCAGCGAAGCCAAAGGCCTCCTGCCGGGCATGTATGTGAATGTACAATTCCCATTTGAAATACCTGCATCTCCGACAATTAATGAAAACAAAGCTATGACCGTACCCGTAAGTGCTATTGTGGAACAAGGGCAACTTAAGGGCATTTATACCATCAGCAGCCAAAAGACCGCTCTGTTAAGATGGCTGAGGCTGGGCAAGCAGACGGGCGATAAAGTAGAGGTATTGTCCGGCCTGAGTTCGGGAGAGCAATACATCACTTATTCCGATGGCAAACTGTTTAATGGTGTGAAAGTGAAAATAAAATAACGTACTAATAAAAGAGATTTATGCAACAGGGAATATCTGGCAGAATTGCCGAATTTTTTATCAATTCCAAACTTACAATCCTGCTGATGGCGGGGCTGATGGCCATTGGCGTATACAGTTCCACTCTGATACCCCGGGAAGAAGAGCCGCAGATTATAGTACCTATGGCTGATGTAATGACAGTCTATCCGGGGGCAAGCCCTTCTGAAGTGGAAAACAGAGTTGTGAAACCGTTGGAAAAAATTATATCTAATATAAAAGGAGTAGAGCATGTACACAGTATGGCAATGAACGGAAGGGCAATGATTATAGTACAATTCTACGTTGGGCAGGATGTAGAGCGTTCGTATGTAAAGCTATATGACGAACTGATGAAGAATAAGAATATATTCCCAAAAGGAGTATACGACCCCATTGTGAAAACAAGGGCTATCGATGATGTGCCGATGCTTGCATTAACACTGTGGAGCGATAAGTATGATGATTACCAGCTCCGCCAGGTTACGGAAGAACTGGCTTCTGAAGTTAAAAAGATCAAAGATGTGTCGTTGACAAACGTTATCGGAGGGAGGCCCCGCCAACTGAAGGTAATACTGGACAAAGACAAAATGAGCGAATCGAATGTAGATGCGATCAGCATTATACAAATGATACAGGCAAACAATGGCAGTACCCAGTCCGGTAGTTTTGATGTGGCCGATAAAGAATTCCTTCTTACAACCGGGCAATTTCTTGCATCAGCAGAAGATGTAGAGAACCTGGTAGTGGGCACATCTCACAACATGCCCGTTTACCTGAAACAGGTAGCACATGTAGAAGACGGGCCCTCCACTCCTACCAATTATGTAAGTTTTGGCTATGGAAAGGCAAACAGCCAACGCAATACATACCATTCAGAATATCCTGCTGTAACATTATCTATTGCAAAAGTAAAGGGCTCAGATGCGATGAAGATATCGGAAGAGATATTAAAGAAAGTAGAATTGCTGAAAAAGGACCTTATCCCCAATGATGTACATGTAGAGGTAACAAGGAATTATGGAGAAACAGCATCGCACAAAGTATCAGAGCTTCTCATGCACCTGGGCATTGCCATTATAGCCGTAACAATACTGGTGATGCTGGCAATGGGATGGAGAGGAGGCCTGGTTGTATTCTTCTCCGTGCCGCTCACTTTTGCGCTTACACTTTTCAGTTACTATATATTGGGCTATACTCTCAACCGGATTACTTTATTCGCTCTGGTCTTTGTAGTAGGTATCGTGGTAGATGACAGTATTATCATAGCAGAGAATATGCACCGGCATTTTCACATGAAACGCCTGCCATTTAAGCAGGCAGCTATTTTTGCCATCAACGAAGTGGGCAACCCAACGATACTGGCTACTTTTACCGTTATTGCTGCAATTTTACCCATGGCATTTGTATCCGGGATGATGGGGCCGTATATGTCCCCGATGCCTATCGGCGCATCGATTGCTATGCTGCTGTCTCTTTTTGTTGCACTAACAATTACACCTTATCTCGGATACCACCTTTTACAGAAAAAAGATGCACAAAAACATAAAGAAGAACAAGGACTGGAAACGGGATGGATATACAGGGCATATAAAAAAATTGAACAACCGCTACTGGACAGCAAAAGAAAACGCTGGAGCATGTTGAGCATAACTGTCGTGTTGCTGCTGATATCTATACTTGCTTTTTTCACCAAATGGGTAGCGGTAAAGATGCTCCCGTTTGATAACAAAAATGAAATACAGGTAGTAATAGATATGCCCGAAGGGACAACCCTTGAAAGAACAGCCGTAGTAACAAAGGAGATTGCACAATACCTTAGCACCGTGCCGGAGGTTGTAAACTATCAGAACTATGTGGGTTCTTCTGCTCCTATAACTTTTAACGGGCTGGTAAGGCATTATGACCTGAGAGGACAGAGCAATACGGCAGATATACAGGTAAACCTGCTGCCCAAAGAAGACCGTAAAGAACAAAGCCATGATGTGGCAAAAAAAATCCGCCCTGCCATAAAAGCTATTGCGGCCAAGTTCAATGCCAACGTAAAGATCGTAGAAGTACCACCAGGACCACCGGTATTATCCACTATTGTAGCTGAAGTGTACGGGCCGGATTATGGCCAGCAAATAAAAATTGCAGACCAGGTTCAGCAAATACTGAACAATACAAAGGATGTAGTAGATGTGGACTGGATGGCAGAGGCCCCACAAACGGAATATAAACTGATAGCCGATAAAGAAAAGAGCATGCTAAATGGTGTTGCCCCACAGCAAATTGTGGGAAACCTCACCTATGTAATGGGTGAATATCCCGTATCGACACTCTATGATGAAAAATCGAACCAGCCGGTAAACATGGTGGTAAAACTAAATGACGCTGATAAATCTAACATAAATGATATAGCCGGTCTTAAGATTAAAGGGCAAATGGGCATGGTACCTGTAAGCGACCTTGTACATATTAAAACAGACACTTTGCAGAAAAGCATATACCGGAAAGACCAGAAAAGAGTAGTGTATGTACTGGCGGATATGGCCGGGGGCCTGGAAAGCCCTGCCTATGCTATACTGGGCATGAATGAAAAATTAAAGCAAATAAGACTGCCAGCCGGGTACACTCTTAATGAACTATATGCAAAGCAACCTTCTGACGAAAGCAATTACACCGTAAAATGGGATGGGGAATGGCAAATAACACTGGAAGTATTTAGGGATCTGGGAGCCGCCTTTGCTGTAGTTGTGATTATCATTTATATGCTGATTGTAGGTTGGTTCCAGAATTTCAAAACCCCTGTTGTAATGATGATAGCAATTCCATTATCGCTTGTAGGAATCGTATTGGGGCACTGGCTTTTAGGGGCTTTTTTTACGGCAACATCTTTTATCGGCATGATTGCTTTGGCGGGTGTAATGGTAAGAAATTCGGTACTGCTGATCGATTTTATAGAGATCAGGCTCAATGAAGGAGTACCAATTAAACAAGCGATCATTGATGCAGGAGCAGTACGTACCACCCCTATCCTGCTTACAACCGGAGCTGTGGTAATCGGGGCTGTGATTATCCTGTTTGACCCAATTTTCCAGGGCTTGGCAATTTCACTTGTATTTGGGGCGATCGTTTCTACGTTGCTAACGCTGCTTGTTATACCACTGATCTATTATATGACGGAAAAAAAGAAATGGGAGAAGAAGCAAGCTGCGCTGGCAGCCGAGCTCAACGATCCTGAAGCTAATCAATTACCATAAAAAAATAATCATGAAGCTATTGCTAATTACTGCTATAAAGGAATTTGAAAAAAATGTGAAAGAATTACTTATACATTCCGGGGTACAGGCTTTCTCGTATGCCCCTGTAAAAGGATATAAAGATATGTCCGGGACAGAAGTAAGAGAAAACTGGTTTGCTTCGCCCTCGCAGGAAAGCGACTCAATCTTATTTATGGTCTTTTGCCCATCGGACCGCACTGAAATATTATTTGAGAAGATAAAAAGATTTAATGACAGGCAGGAATTTGCTTCCAAAATACATATTGCATCGATAACACTCGAAGAAACAATTTAAGTTATGAAAAACAGAATCATCAGGGCTATTGCCGGGTTGCTGGTACTAACAAGTATACTGTTAAGCATTTATGTAAGCACAGCATGGCTTTTACTGGCCGTTTTTGTAAGCGCCAACCTGATACAATCTTCTATCACCAAATGGTGCCTTATGGAAGATATACTCACCTGGCTCAATATTAAAGACTAAACCACTGGAACGCCTTCAGGCGTTCTTTTTATTATACCGTCTGCCTGACGTGGCCTTCAGTACATCACAATTTGCTTCCCGCCTATTATAGTTCTATACCAGGATGCAGAAAATGTGGAAAACTAAATAAATTTATTTTGAACAAATGTTCATAATGATTTTATCTTTGCCGTTACTACATTTTTATAATTATGGCACGTAATAAAAAAGACAGGATCATTCAAATGGCCCCCCACTTCTCTGGCTTTATGCCAACAGGGCTACAAGGGAAAAAAGGGCCGGATGTTTTCCTGAAATTTGAAGAATATGAAGCTATCAACCTGTGTGACTACGAGCTACTCACGCAAGTAGAAGCCGCAAAACTGATGAAAGTATCCCGCCCTACATTTACCAGGATTTATGAAAGTGCCAGAAGGAATATTTCTAAAGCATTCATTGAAGGGAGCTCTATTCATTTCGAAAACGGCAATGCAAATTCCGATCATTGGTTTACCTGCAAAAAATGTAAAATTTCCTTTACGCAAACAGAGAAAACAGGCGATATGCTTTGCCCATTCTGTAAAACAACAATAATTAAATAGTTTATGATAGTAGCTATTGCAGCATCGGAAAACCATCAGCGTGCTAATGTAGACCTCCATTTTGGCAGGTGCAACTGGTATTGTATCTATAATACAGGGACAAAAAAATGCACATTTATTGAAAACCCTTTCCGTTATCAAACGGAAAAGGCAGGATGCCTGGCAGCAGATACCTTAATGGAGAAGAAAATAAATATGGTAGTAGCCGGCAGGTTCGGCTCCAAGGTTGTAGAAATTTTTCGGGAAAAGAAAGTACAAATGGTAGTGACTGAACTGCCAAGGACAATTAAAGAAATCATTAACCAGATAAAATAAAGAATATGAAGATTGCAATATCCGTAAAAGAAAATACGGTAAGTGAACACTTCGGCCATAGCGATGGCTATGCTATTTTTTCGTTGAATGAAAAAGGGGCAATCATCGAAAATGAGTTCCTTACAGCTACAGGGGAAAGCTGCGGCTGCCGGTCCAATATTGCGGAAGTGCTGAGAGAAAAAGGTGTAAAGGTTTTGCTGGCAGGCAATATGGGCAATGGAGCTTACCTGAATATGAACCATGCCGGCCTGCGTGTATACAGAGGATGCAGCGGCTCGCCCCGCCAATTAGCCGAAGACTATATACAAGGAAAAGTAATTGACAGCGGACTGGCTTGTTCGCACCATTCGCACAGCAACCATCATGAATGCTCTCATTAAAG
>CAZKPH010000057.1:0-9424 GCA_964554605.1 uncultured Ferruginibacter sp. | reverse complement strand
ATGCCTGTCAGTAAAAGAAAAATACTTCTAATGAATTGTGCCATACTAAATTTGCTATTAAATATTAAAATTAGTTTATTGCTGCCAATCATAAAAATATAGCTTATTAAAATAAATAAAAATGTTGCATATCCGTCAATTTGTTTTCAGCCCGGTACAAGAAAATACTTATGTTGTCTATAATAATACAGGTGAATGTATAGTTATAGACCCTGGCTGTTATTTTGAACAGGAAAAAGAAGAATTAACAGCGTTTATTACAGAGAAGGGGCTGAAGCCGAAATTGCTGCTTAATACGCACTGCCATCTAGACCATGTTTTTGGAAATAAGTTTGTAGCTGATACATATAAGCTTATTTTGAACATACATCCCGGTGAAAAACAGGTTTTAGATTATGCACCAACATCAGGGCTTACATACAACCTGCCCTTTGATAATTATACCGGCGAACTGAATTGGCTGAAAGAAGGTGATGTTATAACAATTGGCGAAGACAAATTGAAAGTAATCGAGGCTCCGGGGCATTCTCCCGGCCATATTTGCTTTTATTGCAAGGAGCAGGATTTCATAATCAGTGGAGATGTGCTATTTGCCAACAGTATTGGCAGAACAGATTTGCCAGGGGGCAATTTTCATCAACTTATCAGTAGCATTCGAAATAAACTATTCCCTTTGCCCGATATTACAGTTGTTTACTGTGGCCACGGTGAAAGTACAACGATAGGCTATGAAAAAAAGAATAACATTTTTTTACAATAGGTTCTTTTTTTTGCTATTTTTATAGTTTCATTATTGGAACATAAAAAAACTATACAATTGAAAAAAAATAATGTACTGAAAACCTGCTTTTTAATGCATGTTTTTTTCGGATCCTTTTTGTTTTTGCCTGCACAGGTTCAGCAAAAATCTGATCCCAACAGCCAACTTTTGCAAAAAATAAAGAATTACTCTGCACAGTTGCATTTATCTACAATGGATATACAGAATGCTTTGGTAAGTAGTGCATATATAGATAGAACGGTAAATGCGCAATACGTATACCTGCAACAGGCCTATCAGCGTGTAAAAGTACGCAATGCTATTCTTACCATTGTTTTCCGTAATGATTCTTTATCTTATTCATCGGGGGATTTTATCGGAAATATAGAGAATAAACTTCCCAAGCTCACACCTCGAATTGCAGCTTCCCAGGCGCTACTGGCAGGATTGAATTATCTCAATATCAAACAAAAAGTTTCTTTATCTATTCTTGAGAACAGGTTTGATGCCGAAAGAAAGTTTATTTTTTCTGATGGAGGTGTGGCTGCGAATCCGATTGAAGTAGAGCTAGTACTCATTTCGCCGGATGATGGCAAAACTCTGCAACTGGCGTGGAATGTGAACATAGCCATGAAAACAACAGATGATTGGTGGAATATACGGATAGATGCGCAGACCGGTTCTTTTATTGAAAAGGATAATTGGACTGTTCATGAATCTAAGGATATATTTGATAAGCCAGGGAAAAACAAAATGGAATATTGTATCCCTCAGGAAAACATTTCTCAGGTAGGTACTTATATGCCACCACCCAATGTCACCGGCGCTTCATACAGGGTAGTCCCATTTCCGTATGAAAGCCCTAAACACGGGGCCGCAGCGGTAGTTACTAATCCTTGGCTTCTGGCAGGGGCTACTAATAATGCCACTACCTATGGCTGGCATTTTGACGGGACAACGAATTATACTTCCAGCAGAGGGAACAATGTGTATGCATTCGAACATACTGATACCTTGTCAACAACAGGAGCGTCTTCGGTATCAACGACGGCTGTGCCTACACTGACTTTTGATTTTACACCTGATTTCACTAAAAACCCTTCTACTGTTGGAAGTGTAAACCAAAAATTTGCTATTACCAATTTATTTTATTGGAATAATCTTATGCATGATGTGATGTATCAATATGGTTTTGACGAAGCATCCGGGAATTTTCAGAATAATAATATTATCCGTGGCGGCACTGCTGCCGATTATGTAAATGCTCAGGCGCAAGATGGATCGGGTACGGATAATGCTAATTTTAGCGCTCCGGTAGACGGGCAAAAGGGAACCATGCGCATGTATATCTGGACGGCACCTCCACCTACCTTACTAATAAACAGCCCGGCTTCCATTGCTGCCAGTTATGATTGTTATGAAAGTATTTTTAGTACATCCAACAAATTAGCTGATATTGGAAATATCTCCGGAGATATTGTTTATTACAAAGACGATGCTTCCGGGACTTCAAATTTGGCTTGTTCGGGTGCACCCGTTAATTCCATAAGTGGCAAGATTGCTCTCATTATGCGAGGAACCTGCAATTTTACTGTTAAGGTGAAAAATGCACAAAATGCCGGCGCTAAAGCTGTGATTATGATTAATAATGTATCTGGTAATCCGGTTATAATGTCTGGTACAGATAATTCTATAACAATACCAGCTGTTATGGTTACAGATGTAGAAGGTCAGGTTCTCATTGATCAGCTAAATAATAATGCAACTGTAAACGTAACACTTGCTACCAATGGGCAAAATCTGGATGGAGATCTGGATAATGGTGTGGTTTGCCACGAATATGGCCATGGCGTTTCAATAAGGCTGACAGGAGGCCCATCTAATTCAAGTTGTTTGAATAATGCCGAAGAAGCCGGAGAGGGCTGGAGCGATTATTTGGCGCTAATGATGACCACAGATTGGTCAAAGGCAAAATTGTCTGATGATACAATACCTCGTACGATTGCCACGTATGCAGCCGGCCAGGCACCGTCCGGGTCTGGCATCCGCCTATATCCATATACAACGGATCTTAATATTAATCCTCACAATTATAGCGATCTTGCTAATAGTGGTGAGGTTCATGATATTGGCGAAGTATGGTGTTCCGCACTTTGGGATATGACGTGGTTTATTATTCACCAAACCGGGTTGGTTACGCCTAATATTTATCAGAGCAGTGGTACCGGTGGTAATATCATTGCCTTGAAATTAGTACTTCAGGGATTAAAATTGCAGAAATGCAGCCCGGGATTCATCGATTCCCGCAATGCAATCCTGGCAGCAGATTCATTGTACTTTAATAAGGCATATCGCTGTGCTATCTGGAATGCTTTTGCCAGAAGGGGTATGGGCTTAAGTGCTGTTCAGGGTCTATCCAGAAGTACTTCAGACCAGACAGCCGCATATGACCTTCCCAATTGTACTATCGTTCCGTTGAAGCTATTGGCGTTTACAGCTTTGCTGAAAGAGGGGAATAAAGTTTCTTTAAACTGGCAAACGGAAAATGAGATTAATACTGTAAAATTTGTGCTTCAAAAAAGTGTCGATGGAATTAATTGGGTTGATTTGTTTGAGGTAAAGGCGAAGCAGAAATATAGCAATACATATCAGACTGTTGATTTTGACCCGGTTCAGGGTACTAATTATTACCGGGTAAAAATCTTGGATAAAGACCAGTCATATACTTATTCTGCAATAGAAACAATAAAATTATTATCGAATGTCGCTAATAAGTGTTTTGTTGTACCCAATCCCACGGTAAATTTTGCTGATATTCATTTCAGCCAGCCGGTCACTTCTCCGGTAATAGAAGTATTTGATGCAAAAGGGATGTTAGTAAAGAAAGAAACAGTTATGGGTCCCATTCTTCAATATCGATTGGTTACTTCAGGAATGGCAGCGGGTGTATATACGATTCGTGTTAAAAACGCATCCGGTAATTTTTCTTCAAAGCTTATTGTTTCCGGGCATTAAAAGATTATGTTGCGACGATATTATCTTCAAGTGGAACTTGCAAAAGTTCCACTTTTTTTATCTATATCGACTGGCAAAGTTCAATAAGGATGCCATTTGTACTTTTCGGGTGTAGAAAGCAGATCAGTTTATTATCTGCTCCTTTCTTAGGAGATTCGTTTATGAAAATAAATCCTTCTTTTTTAAGCCTTTCTATTTCTTTTGGCAGATCATCGAATTCAAACGCAATATGATGGAGCCCTTCGCCCCGCTTTTCAATGTAACGATTTATGATGCTGTCAGGAGTCAGGCCTTGCAATAATTCGATTTTAGTATTGTCTTTTAGAAAAAATGCGGTTATTACATTTTCGCTCTCAACGGTTTCTGTTTTGTAGCATAAACTGTTAAAAAGTTTCTCAAAAATCGGGATCGATACCGAAAGGTCATTTACCGCTATGCCGATATGTTCTAATTTGTTAAACATCATGCAAATTGATTTACGAAATCCGAAAAATGATACTTACTGGGAGTGTATCAAGCCTAAAAGTAGAACCTTTTACAGTAAATTTGTATTGTAAAATACTGATAAAATATTTGAGTGTATGTTGAAATTGCCTATTTATCTTGATAATAATGCTACAACGCCGTTAGACCCGAGAGTGTTTGAAGCAATGAAGCCTTATTTTTTGGAACATTTCGGGAATGCTGCAAGCCGTAATCATCCTTTCGGATGGGAGGCTGAGGAAGCTGTGGATTATGCCAGGGAACAGGTAGCAAAACTTATAGGATGCGATTCTAAAGAAGTTATTTTTACAAGTGGTGCTACCGAAGCAGACAATCTTGCCTTGAAAGGTGTTTTTGAAATGTATGCCAGTAAAGGTAACCATCTAATAACAGTTGTAACAGAACACAAAGCAGTTTTGGATACTTGTAAGCATATCGAAAAGCTTGGAGGGGAGGTTACCTGCCTTGCTGTTCAGCCGGATGGGCTTATAGATCTGAAAGAACTGGAATCTGCAATAAAACCTACTACCATCCTAATAGCGGTTATGTATGCCAATAACGAAATAGGGACAGTAATGCCGATCCGGGATATTAGCGCAATTGCACGTAAACATGGCGTGTTGTTATTTACGGATGCTACACAGGCTGTGGGAAAGATTCCTGTAGATGTAAATAAAGATGGCATCGACCTGATGGCTTTTTCAGCTCATAAAATGTACGGCCCTAAGGGAGTCGGGGCTTTATATGTCAGAAGAAAAAACCCGAGGGTAAAAGTAACGGCACAGATGGATGGTGGCGGGCATGAAAGGGGTATGCGTAGCGGTACTTTGAATGTTCCCGGAATTGTTGGCTTTGGAAAAGCATGCGAGATATGCCGTTTGGAAATGCAGGAAGATGCATTGCGGATAAGTAAATTGCGTGATAAACTGGAAGGTGAATTGCTCAAACTGGAAGAAGCCTATGTAAATGGAAGTACAGAACACCGGTTACCGCATGTATGCAATATTTCGTTTAAATATGTGGAAGGAGAAGGGCTTTTGATGGGGTTTAATAAAAACATTGCACTTAGTTCCGGGTCTGCTTGTACTTCTGCTTCTTTGGAACCATCTTATGTTTTGAAAGCGCTGGGTCTTGGAGATGATTTAGCACATAGCTCGCTGCGTTTTGGTTTAGGAAGGTTTACCACAGAAGAACAAATTGATTATACAATCAGGGCTATCAGCGAAACAGTTGTCAAATTGAGAGAAATGAGCCCTCTTTGGGAAATGTATAAAGAAGGGATTGACCTGAATACTATTGAGTGGGCACATCATTAAGAGAAGGAAAAATTGATTCAACTCATTTTTAAAATATTAAATTAAAAAATTATGGCATATTCTGAAAAAGTAATTGATCACTATCAGAACCCCAAAAATGTGGGTACACTTGATAAAAGCAAAAGAAATGTAGGCACAGGCCTGGTTGGCGCTCCGGAATGTGGGGATGTTATGCGACTACAAATCGAAGTGGATGATACTACAGGTGTGATCACCGATGCAAAATTCAAAACTTTCGGGTGCGGTTCTGCAATTGCATCTTCCTCTCTGGCTACTGAGTGGTTAAAAGGGAAAAGCGTAGAAGATGCTTTGAAGGTAGACAATATGGATTTTGTAGAAGAACTGAACCTCCCCCCCGTAAAGATTCACTGTTCTGTTCTGGCGGAAGATGCCATTAAGGCTGCGATTAATGATTATCGCCAGAAAAACGGATTGGATCCTATTAAGTTTGATGAAAGTGTTGTACATTAAATAAAAAAACATGGTTGGTACGGATAATGCAATATTTGTGAGCGAAAAGGCCAAAAGCAAGATATTAAGTTTAATGAAAGAATCTGGTATCGCAGATGATCCTGCCTATTTTTTGAGAGTTAGTGTAGTTGGCGGGGGCTGTAGCGGATTAAGCTATAAAATGGATTTTGATAATGAACAAAAACCTATGGACCAGGCCTTTGAGGATAAAGGAATAAAGATTGTTACGGATTTGAAAAGTTTTTTATACCTCGTGAATACAGAACTTGATTTTAGCGACGGGCTGAATGGTAAAGGATTCTTCTTTAATAATCCAAATGCAAGCCGCAGTTGTGGGTGTGGGGAAAGTTTTGCCGTTTAGTAGATCGGATATATGATATTGATATGTCTGCCATAGTTGAGGCAGGCTTTTTTTTCTGAACAGGTAAAAAAACGAGTCCTGTAATAGCAGGACTCGTCGCAGTTGGTTTTGGTAATAATTTACAATATATTTCAGTAAGCTTCAGTCTTTATATGACAATATGCAGATCGAAAATGCTGCATGCAAAAATGTTTTCTATTTTATCAGGAAAGTTTGTTTGAAGAACTGCGTACTGCTTATTAAGACCAGCCGGTAAACCCCTTTAGACAGTGTGATGGGCAGTTGTACCTGTATAGTCTTATCCGATCCATCGTGAAAAACCGGCGTGCTAAATATCTGTTGCCCGTTGTTGGTAATAACATTCATCTGGTATTTACCTTTATCAACAGCAGCAAATCTAACCGATAATTCATTGCCCGAAGGGTTCGGGTAAATGAAAAGAGTATTACCTACCTTGCCAAAATAAATTCTTTTAATATTGGATATACTTACAGAAGTATTGCTGTGATACATTTTTATACGGTAATAATTTGTTCCGATGATAGGATTTTCGTCAAAAAAATAATAACTGATTGGCACTTGAGAATTGGAGGAGGAAATTTCGCCGATTCTCGTAAAAGCCAATCCTGTCAATGATTTTTCAATTTCATATCTATCTATACTGTTTTCCGTTTGCATTGTCCATCTCAATTTGATGGATTTGTCATAGCAAACCGCATCAAAAGCAGATAAATTTACCGACAAAGGTGAACTAATCGTAAAATTGGCTTTATAATTTAATCCGCCATAATTATCAATATATGCCAGGCTGCAACCGGCGTTTACGTTATCGCCATTTAACTGGTAATATATTTCAAGTGTATAATCCCCGGCTTCAAGATCTGTGAGGTTTATAGACTGAGATACATTTTGTAATTTTTGTTCATAAATGCTATTGCAGGAACCACCTCCGCAACTGTAAAATGAACTCCCGTTACAATTGCAGGAAACAGGCAGTGTCAGAGGGGTGAATACAGGATGAACTGGCCTATTGCCAATAGAATATACAGTATAGAATAGATTTCCGCTACATATATTGCTGTTGTTATCTTTGAGTGCCCTGATTTCAGCCCCCAGGATTTTAAGTGTGCCGCTGCCTGAAGCAAATACACCCAAATGCCCTGAAAAAGCGTTCGAACCGATATTGCTTAAGGTTGATGATTTTTGTGTGTTATAAAAACCGGCGGTTCCATTGATATCAAGATAAATGGCGGAGGCCCATATCTCAAAATTAGCATATGCTGCAAAATTTGCTGTCAGAAGAAAAAAAAATAATATGGAAAAAATTTTTTTCATTAAAAAAATATAAAAGCACGTTAAAAAACAAAAGGGTGCTTATCAAATATACAATTTTTTTGCCGCAGGCATGCTAAGATAAATTTATATACGTGTGAAGTAGTAAATTGCAATAATTTTAAAAATAATGTGGTGTATTTGTAAGAAAGAATTAAGGCAGTTTTTTAGTAATCTCACCGGTTATATAGCCATTGTTTTGTTTTTATTGGTAAATGGGCTCTTTCTGTTTGTATTGAAAGACAGCAATCTGTTCGATTATGGCTATGCTTCACTGGATAAATTTTTTGATCTTTCTCCCTGGATCCTAATGTTTCTCGTATCTGCTATTACGATGCGGTCTTTATCTGATGAATTTCGTTCTGGCACGTTTGAAATATTGCAAACAAGGCCTGTTTCCACTTTACAGATAGTTTTGGGAAAATACATTTCCGTATTGGTGGTAATCTTTTTTGTATTGGTACCCACTTTTATATATGTGTTTACTATCCATCATTTGAACGCATCAGGAGGAATTGATACCGGGGGGATAACAGGAAGTTATATCGGCTTGTTTTTTTTATCCTCTGTTTTTGCTTCGATAGGTATTTGCTGCAGTAGTTTTACCGGAAATGCGGTAGTGGCATTTCTTATTAGTTGTTTTGCCAGCCTTATACTTTATTTTGGTTTTAGCGCTTTTAGCCATTTGCCTGTATTCCTGGGTAATGCAGATTACTATATAGAAATGCTGGGTATAGATTTTCATTACCGGAGTATCAGCAAAGGGCTGCTTGATACAAGAGATATTATCTATTTCCTCAGTATCATATTCTTATTTCTTGTGATCACCGTTAAAAATTTATATAAGCGTTAATACCGGAACAATGAATGGAAAAATAAAGAAAATAGTGAAGAGCCGATTGGGATTGCCGGTTGTATTGTTGGCACTAATTTTTATTAATTGGGTTGCGGCCAATTATCATAGCCGTATTGATTTTACAAATGAAAAAAGATTTACGCTGTCTAAATCGACAATTGCCGTATTAAAAGACCTCGACAGCACGGTTAATATTACTGTTTTTCTGACAGGGGATATTAAATCGGAATTCAAAAAATTATCTAATAGCAGTAAAGAATTATTGGAAAATTTCAAAAATTACGGAGGGAATAAGATTCAGTTCCGGTTTGAAATTCCCGGAGATGGCCTTGATGATTCTGCAAAAGCGGTTGTGTATGATTCGCTGACGTCAATGGGGTTGAGGCCTACCAATCAACAGGTACAAGTAAAAGAAGGAGAGGGAAAAATACAGCGACAGGTATTCCCGGGTGCGTTGGTCACATATAAAGGCCGCACTATTGCTGTTGATCTTTTGCAAGGGCAGATACAGAAAAATATTTTTAATTCCGATGATATTCTGGACAAAGAATCCCTGAATAGCGCCGAAGCTTTACTCGAGTACAAGTTTGCCAATGCAATCCAGAAACTAACGCAAAAGAATATCCCCATTGTAGCGTATGCTTATGGTAATGGAGAGCCTCACTATGGGTTTCCGCTGGTGAATGATGTTTTTGAAACATTGGGTAAGAATTTTGTAGTAGATACAGTGAATTTGCGGGCGCAGCCTTTTATTTCCAACGAATACGCTGCGATTGTAATTGTAAAACCTGTGGAAATATTTACAGATGAGGATAAGTTAAAGTTGGATC
>CAZKPH010000056.1:6907-9463 GCA_964554605.1 uncultured Ferruginibacter sp. | reverse complement strand
TTTAACTAAGAAACATTTTACTAAAGGAAAAGTTCACTTGATTTGACTTCATACATCCCGTCTCCAGTTATATCAGAATAATCTGGTGAAAGAATCGCTGTTAACAAGAATGAATGGGAATAGGCAGGTACTTCTTCTGATTGAAAAAAAGCGTCTTTCCCGGATTTATTCTTTACTGAGTTCTGACCTGACTGTTGTACTACCCCATTTAGGTTATTTTCAGTACTGACAGTATACGTAGATAATTGTGAGCGCCTGTCTCCCTGGGAAGGGTCTAAACTGAAACTAACTTCCTTTTGGCTGATTGTATAAACAGGGATACCATAAACATATCGTTTACCATCTGCTTCCAAAACATCTATTTCTGATAAATGATGCCTTTTTCTATAATTTGACAGATCAGCCTGGTCGCCATATCTTTTTATAGCAATCTTCCCATTTGTACAATCAAATGCATTTTCATCATAAGAATAAATTTCTTTATCCAAACCTACTCTTGATGCTTCTTCTGCAGTTAAATATGTAATGACCTGAGTCCGCTTATCTCTATTTTTTCTGTAATTCGAGGATTCTGTTATTAACAGATCACTTTTTTTATTCTTAAAATTATCAAACAATTCATACGAACTTGCAACATGAGGCAATGGCTGATTTAGATTTGTCAGTTTCGGGCGCATTAAATTATCCCCCCCCATTGAATTATAAAACGCCTCATCTATTATGGCCTTTTCTGCTGGGTTCCTAAAGTAGAATGTTTGATAAAGCCCCATACTATTCCTGAAGGCTAATGATTTTTCCAACAGGTTATCCTTTGACCAATCACTTACTGTTGTTGTGGTAAAAACACCTCCCAGTTCTGTTCCTCCATGAAAAAGATTTCCAACACCACCTTCTATAGTAAGATGTATAGAGCCATCTCTTGATTTAGTATAATTATCCCTGATATAGGCTGTATTTCCACGGTACCCTCTGAATGCGCCTCCTGTACCTTCCCCTGATATAGAAAAAACATCATACGTATAATTGGGAATAGAAATAACCGGGGTTTTCAATGAATATGTACCATCGTTAATCCTGTTATAATCAAGCAAAGCATCCTGATCATTATTTGCCTTTTCATAATACATATATCCATATGCAGGTTTCTTTTGCACACGGTCATTTTCGGCTATATAAGTACTATTAACAGATGCTGCTATATAGCCGTTAGGATGTACAACAGTAGCCTCCCCTCCAATTTTTATCTTTACCCGCCCGCTTATACGAGTAAGTGGCATACGTATCGTAGGAGTGTATGATGGCCTCGCAAAACTAATTGTGTATCCGAGTTTATCAGGGAACGCCCCTAAAAGAGCATAATTGCGAATAAAATTCTTATACAGGTTTGATTCCCCTTCGATCCTTAGATCAGACAATCCTTGCTGAGAATTATAATCTACAGAAGTGCCTAATCCGTTCAGCAAAAAATTTTCTCCTTTTTTCAAATCAATTTCAAAGCCGGCATTAAGTGACAATCCATTCTGAGAATTTAAGCTGCCCCCGGCACTTCCGGTAATCCCGCCGACGGTATCGATTGTGGTTTTCTCTGTCCCGGATTTTCTTGTGAGAGCATATTCAACACTGAAATTTCCTCCTGCCTGAATACTTATCCCTCTCTTATTATTCCATGAAATACCGCCGTCAACCGAACCTTTTATTGGTAAAGGGTATCCGGCTATTTCCTTATTTGCACCGACATTGACGCCAATAGTGACATCCTCTTTGATATTCTGTGTTTTTACTATCTTGTCCCCATCGGCTACACTTCCGTCAAAATCATCTGGGAGGCCTCTCATATTCCGCGAAACTGTACCAGGGTTAATATTCCAACCCAGCCCTACCCAACTTGCATCCTGATCCATTGTTATCCCGGCGTTATAAAACAAATTGACCGGGTATCCTCCGACATCCAATAGGGGTATACTATATGAAAAATCTCCTGTGAAAAGATTCACCATATTATCTGTGCCGACTGATTTGAAACTACTCATCTCGGGCTGCCCTGGGCCTCCTATATCATAATGCAGTTTAGGTTTCCCTGGCAAACCCGAGTTTATACTTTGCAATACTCCTTCCAGCGTATGGGTTAGTGGTTTATTCCGCTCTTTGCCCGAAGATACTTTTTGTATATTATGTAAGACCACATCGCAAAATTCGTAACTATTAAGAATGCCGGCCTGCGAATAGTAGTTTGGGAATGCGGACAAAAACATCTGCAGATAAAATACATTAAAGAATATCCATGCAATTCTTTTTTGCCACTTTTTTGCTAAATAACCTACCATATTTGCCTTTTGAAATGTTTTTAATTATTTGTGTATACAGGTTTAAACTTCATTGTCTGAATATTCCCTTTGCTGTCTTTGTATTCAACTTCGTATGTATCATCAAAACTTAACTTTCCACATCTTGCACTTAAATTATACCGCAAAAAATTGTTCCCGGGCTGTAACTTCAATTTAGACCGGGCAATTACCGGCCTACTTGTAGATGATATATTTCTTATCAGGAATTCGC
>CAZKPH010000056.1:0-6897 GCA_964554605.1 uncultured Ferruginibacter sp. | reverse complement strand
ATTTCCATCCTTAATATCCCATCCGTTACAATGCTTACAGATGTAAAGGAATTGCTCAGCTTAACATAAGAACCTGCAACAGGATTACTGACTGAATCGCCTGCCAGGAAAAATTCCCACACGTCTGTTTTATCTGTATAATTATTGCCATTATGCACTGTCACCTGCCAAGCGTATACTTTTCCTGTATCAAGAGACTTATAACCCGATGGATAAACAGACATAGGCTGAACAAAATTTACACAACTGTAAACAGGTGGATTATATGCTATCGATTCAGATGCAGACTGCCCCGGTAATACTTCTGTTACCAGTAAATCATACTGAAGATTTCCAAGCATATCAGGAGGCATAGGCGGAAGCCATGAAAATTGTGGATACCTGGTAGTTATCTCCGAGCCATTCTCAGGCGTAATCAAAAGAGGCGGGCTAAGTGGATCTATTATCAACGAAAAGCAATCCTGATAAATTACCGACTCCAGATGGGCAGAACTGATTATTTCGTAACAGGCAATAAATGAACCCGGAGGTAAATATTTACCGGACAATTCCGGTGAGAAGAAATTGTAATTTATTGGCTGGAATCCGGAATAATTGAAATTCTTCATCCCGGCTGGCATTATAAACTCTCCCGTTTCCGCGGACAAAACATTCTGCCCACTAACTGCATCACGCAAATCCATCCTTACACGCAGTGTCAACTTATCGGGGCTGTTATTCACCAACAAAATATTCCACAGCTGTTCTTTCGGCACGATCCCACCTGTAGGTAATTGCAAATTCATGGATAGCTGGCAAAATGCTACCACTGGCAAAAAGACACAGATAATTAACAACATTTTTTTATTCATCCTAAAAATTTTTACTCCATGATATTCTTCCCAATTCTACCGGGTATAGTTTTCCAGATACTGCCGGCCAATAACATTTTTCATATTGTAAACGGAAATTTCCAAAAGACCTGGCATCAGCATTTATACTACATTTAGCTCCCGTATACGCATAACCGCTTTGTACCTGATTGTATTTTATGCCTATAGCAGCACGGAGCCGATTATGTAATGACGCTTCGACCGAGACATCAATAGTATAATAAGAAATATCAGGCTGCACATTGCCCGTATAATTGCCTGTAAGAATAACATTCCGCAATTGAATGCTATGCATAAAAAGATAATTAAACCCTTTGCAAATCACATTACCCGAATCGGTAGATTTTGTATTGTACTTGTTATACATAATTGTATTACTCATAGCCGTGCCGGATAAGTTGTAGCTGAAAAGCATAGACCCATTTAGTACATAACAAATATTTTCCAATACTGTTTCCTTATTGATTACATAATATTGCGTTACAGGGTAGTAACCAAGATTCAGAACCGGGTATTTAGGTATCCGGATATTAAACACAAGGCTCTTAAATACCGCCGACGTACTATAAGACCTATCAAAATACGGGTTTGTAAAATCATTCCGTCTGATCATCGCTGTCAACTTGACTTTTCTTTTAATCATATCCTGGTCAACGCGAAACTGAAATGCAGATTGATCTATAGCACGTATAAAATAATTGAAACATTGAAAATTCCTTCCGGTTTGCCGGAAGAACCCACTGAACTTTGTTCCTGTATACTTTATTACTTTTTGTACACTTATATTAACCCCTTCATTTGATCTATCGGAGAATTTCCATAGAGAAGCAATACGCTTGCCCTGAAGTGATTCGCCTAAAACTGGATTTGTTGATTTAGCTAATTCGGCACTGATATAATTATCAGTTTTCCCCCGGTAAGTAAGTTCTAAAGCACAACCGACAATTTTTCTGTCTGCACGCAGGCTATCATTCTGTACGCCTATAGGCATCCCTTTATTCAGGGTACCATTGAAAAAAGAAAATATAAGGGATACCCCTCGTTGTTTTTGAAAACCAATCCTTCCAAGTAATAAAAATTGATTACCCTGAGTTATCCTCCTGATTGGGAAATCTCTAAACCCAAAATCAATTTTGCCAGTTGAAAAAGCAGTGTATATGGACGGTTTGTACTCAATGTTAATACCTCGTACTATAACACCCTGGGCAGTCAGTTGTGAATAATTAACAGTCGTCCTGCCAACTTCAAAAGTCTTTATATTCATTAGGAAACGTTCTATCTTATTCCATTTACCCGGATCGATATTATTTTCTTTCGCTATTTGCAACACTTCCTTATCGGATGTCCCATAAGCAAATACCCGGGAGACAATGCGCAAGCTTTCCTTTTCCTGCATCTTCTGCAAACTATCATATTTTAATCCAGCTTGTTGAAGTTGCCTATTTATCGAATCCAGTTCACATTTGTTTTTCGAATACAAATCGGCATAAAATCCCGATTTATGTTTTTCCACATCTTGTAATGTATCCGAAATGCATTGTAGAATATCATTGCAGTTTGTCTGCAATTTCTTTATTGGCATAAATGCTTGGGGAATATTTGCAGGCAGTCTGTTCCTGTTTGCAGACAAATACGAAGCGCCTGGTAAATTTTCTGTATTTAACTTTTCTCTTTCCTGAATTACTTTTTGAATAGTAGAGGGGCTCCCGATCCAATCTCTTAACACAGCTGCCCGTTCCGTTAAAATCCTCACAGAATCTTTTGCCAGTATCAACTTTCCAGTTGTTTGCAATGATTCCAATATCTGCTGCGCTATTTTCGCTCGTATATTTCTACTGAATGATTGCCGGTCAAAGCGTATCCCAAAATCATATACACTATGCGTCGGGGCATAATCTGATACAGGCTGCCTTCCTGAAAAGAAAATTCTCAACGGGTATTTCCGGCGAATCAGCACATCCATGTTTAAACATTCTGTATGTTGAGAAAAATTGCTTACAAAAGAGGAATCTACGCTGCCGGTATAGACAAAATCATAACTAATATTCCCTTTTACAATAAGTGAGTTCGAAAAACCGTTACCGCCTGATTTTTTATCCCTTCTTCCCAATTTGTATTCTTCTGATCCAATGTCAATAAAAAAAGGCACCCATATGGAATTATGGCAAATACCAATTGCCGGTAATTTTACAATTGCCGGTAGTGCTTTTCCACCGGCAACTTCAGCAATTTTATCATGAATAGCACTTGATACCTTTCGCTGAGAAAATGTACTATGATAACAACAGATAATTGCTACTATTATAAAAATCCTTGGTATCAATATTCCTTTTTGTTTTTTGTAAAAATTGAAAATTGATTTTACCTTTACAACAGGTAGTATTTGAACCATCAACCATTACCACCTGTATCCTCTCCCCGGAAATATCTTCGATAAAACAGTACAGCCAAGGGTTTTGACAGGCAGTATGTAGCCGTGGCGTTTTTTTTCTGCGTTTATTCGTACGAAAAAAATATCAGTGGGAGTATTAAATTATCAGTTTAACTAAACAAGTTCGGTAAAATTACTATGCAGGTTTTACCGATCGCCATGCGCTTAAGAGAAGGGTTGGCGAAAACGGGGAAACTGCATCATTTCTTAAACTAAGCAAGAATACATACAGGAATATTGCGAGGGGAATATCACAGACAAGCCTTAGCAAGATAGTTCTTATCGCTGAGTTTTTAGAATGCATTATTCCTAATTGTTCGATGCGAATGGGGATATGCAGGGCAATACCTGCAACTGTATAAGGAGGAGAACGCTTTTGTTTAAAAATGGATATGTTTTGTAGCAGCGTCTCCCATTCTTACTCCAGCATCAGTTTCCGGCTGTACGCTCCTAGTCCTCGCTGACGCTGCGGGCTATCCGCTTCCATCCGGGCTATGCCGGGCTTATGTACTTATCTCAACTTTTTCCTGCTGCACAGAGGCGTTTCTTCGATGGCAATTGGCATATACTGGCGGATTGTATATGATAAATCTGCCTTCCCGGAAAATAAAAAAGCCTTACGGAACTACCCTAAGGCTTTGGCTGTCTGGATGACTGGATTTGAACCAGCACATCTGCCCACATTCTGACCAAGTTGTACATTTCATTTTTTATTTGCACTACATTTTTGGAACATTCGTTTGTAATCAATATTTGAAAAGCTACTCCGTGGACGGCTTTTTTGCCTGACAGCGTAAGTACCTTCTATCGCATGCTTATTATGAATCAGAAAAAAAGGCATATTTTATTGCCAAATACTTATGCTGGCTGAACCTGGGTAAACCTGGTTGCTACTTAGAACTTCTGAATGTCAAAAATTTCGTGCCGGTTGTATTTTTCCCAATATTTTTTTGCAAGATCTTCTACATATTCCCAATATTTTACAGACATTCCATATTCCCGTATTCCTGACTTCAATTCATCTTTCATCTGTTTAGCAATACTTTCTTTCAATACGAATTTTACCTTCTGCCCCTCATGCATGAAAGTTATTGCCGGAACATCCAACACTGTATCGGACACGGTAATTAACCCTTGCCCAATTGTTGCCCCGGTACTGATCTGGATACCATCATTGAAACAACTTAACGGGGGAGTATTACCTACATAGGAAACCGCCTGAAGTTCATTTACGCCAACGTTAAAATATTCGCATGCCCTTATACCTGCCTTTGCTCCTATTATTGAAAATATTCCGGTATGGCCGTGAACTTCATTGGTAAGCACTATTGCTTTCCACTCAGCTAATCCATATAGATACGGCACAGAAGGGAATAGGGATGCATATTCGGTTTTGTATAACTGCTTTCCCGCAGGGAAATGCCTGAAAACACGGTTCATTGCTTCATTTTTACTTACAAGCAGTTTCGCTATGTTATCATAAATGGCTGATAATTTAACCTCTTTTTTTATTTCCACTTTTTTATACAATTCCCCTTCCGACACAATAAACATCGCCGGGCAGGATAAGAATAAAGGTAGCAGATCATCCCACAACTGCGAATGTTTTTTAAGAAGCATCCCTGCAACACCCTCTTGCGAAAGAACTTTGCGTAAATATCCGGCATAAACCGAATGTACAGTTTTTAATTTTGTCATATACTCCGTTCCACATGGCACTTCCCGAGCTCCATTAGATACTATAAAAAGAGGCACCGCTGAAGACTTAATTACTTCATACGAAACTGTATCTGCTCTATAATTAAAACTAGTCTTAAATGCAGGCCCGCCATACCAGATTATCTTGTCTACCCGACTAATTTTGCTCTTATTATCTTTTATCCAATCTGCAAATGTTGTAAGGGGCCCCATGGCTATAAAAACTATTCTGTCTTTCGTATTATTTATTACATTAGTTATTACTTCCCCGGCTGTTTTTGGGACTTCTTCCTGAATGCTATCACCCCAAATAATACTTTCAGCAAAACTGTTCCACGGAGGGAACACCGTATTTGTATTTCTTCCTACTCCTACTGGGATGCCTTCATGAAAAAATGATTTTTTTAACGCATTAACTTTTGCAAAACATGATACCGGGCTTAATGTGCCTTGTGAACAGGTAATAGCGCTAACATCAATGTCTTTATCAGCAAGCAACATGGTTAGAGCCCGCAAATCGTCTAATGCACCGTCTGTGTCAACAATGATGCGATATTGAGGCTTCCCGGGATCTGCAAGAACAAACCCGGCAGAAAACACCATAATAATCGCTAAAAAAAAATGTCTCATACGTTTATTAATATTAGATATGGCAACTATATATGTTTATACATCTTCTTAGTATTTGAAGGCAATGCCTCCGGATACGTTTGCCCCGGGCATAGGATAACCATAATTGATTTCATATTTTGTATCAAGCAAATTATTCCCGGCTAAAAATATTGTTAGGCTTTTTATTGGGGAAAAACCAATTTTCGCATTTGCCAGCATATAATTCTGTTCTTTATCAGGATTTTGATTCGTAACCAACTGCCCGATATATTGAACCCCGGCATTGAACCTCCATTTCTTATAAGTATAATTTGCATTAAGATTGCCCTGCTGCCCGGGAGCGGCAATTGTTTTAACATCCTGATGTAGATAACTGTAATTGGCATGAAGCATAAAACTGCCGGCAGGCTTATAGCTAATGGACATCTCAATCCCTTTGTTATTGAACTTGCCAATATTTTGCCTTTTTACATTCGGGTATTGCCCTGCTACCTGGATCATATCTTTACCATCGATGATATACCCTGCCAATTCAAATTTCAATTTGTTTTTGTACAGGGATTGTAACCAGCCTATTTCATAATTGATCATTTTTTCGGGCTTTAATTCCGGGTTAGGTGCATATAAATACATTTCCATTATCGTGGGGCTGCGGAAACCTTTCGAAACAGCCCCTTTGATGGTTGTAAATGCAGTTGGGCTATAATCTATCCCTGCAGAAGGCACCCATTGATTACCAAAATTACTGTTGTTTTCAATCCTTAATCCGGCACTTACCATGATCCTTTCAAAGAATTTTTGTTGCGTATAAACATATCCGGCAATTTCATTGACGGTCTTCAGTTGATCTTTTGCCATACCACTATTTGCCTTACCTCCGTATTGCTTGAAATCAATGCCCATAGTTAATATGTTATTTTTAACCGGCCTGCAAGCCTGATATGCCATAATGCCGGAATTCCTGTCTGTAGAATGCCATCCGTCTGATAAATCATGTGTTCCGAAATTGTGGTATATCTTAAATGCACCTTCACTTTTTTTAAACTTATTGTATAAAGATAAAGATGCTTTCCCTCGCAGGATATCGATAGAAAAGAATTTAGGCTGATATATCGTGCCATTATCATTTGCATCAAAACCGGCGAGGCTTATATCGGAAACAATATTCATCTTATCATTTATTATATAGCCCACTTTAAAATATCCATTTGTAATCTTAAAATCAGTACTATCCCTTATACCATCAGTCTGGTCATGATTCACAGAACCAAACATATCCCACCT
>CAZKPH010000055.1:0-9521 GCA_964554605.1 uncultured Ferruginibacter sp. | reverse complement strand
TATTTTTGACAAACTTGTGTAATCCGGCATATACTGTATCGGGGTTATAGCCAATCCGAATTGCGGCTATATAAAAACTGTTAGTCGTATTTTGATCCAGCCAACGTGGCATTTTATCTAAGGTATTATTAGCAATGCGCAGCAGATATGGATCGCTATCGGCAGTTATACCGTTAGCGGGATAAATGTGCTGAATGCCAAGCCCATTGCCTTCGGCCCATGCCATTCCCTGTTCTGACAGACGGAATACGGTTATTCCATTGACAGTTTGTGTAGGATATGCACTGAGGTGATCGAGTATGTGCTGCCATTTCGGTATTCTGTTCTCATTTTGGTGAAGATTCTGACTGATGTCAATGATACCTTTCAATAAATTTCGTACTAATCCTAAAGATAGGATTGGATTCTTGTCCGGGCCTGACCCCTCGTGAATCGCATCTGAGTAAATGACAAACCGATTGTTTTCAAACTTGACATAGTCCTCCCAAAAGTCAGTGACAGCCAAGAGATAAGGATACACCTTTTGGGCATACTGCAAATCGTATGTACAGCGCCAGTATTGCAGCATATTCACCGTAGCATACACCGCGTTGGAACGTTGTTGCCAAAACATACCTCCCTTTTCTATATCATTTGGATGTTGGTGAGTGAACGAAGAGTCGATTTGTCGGGTTACTTCGATACCCATTGGCCCAATACCTACCGGATACAATACTCCCCTTGTATGGGTTACGTTGGCAGCATACCATGCTCCTCGGGACATAAAATCAAGAATGGGGGCATCGTAGGTTTCAGCTTGTTGCAACCGATTGGCGGTACATAAACTGTAAAACGGTGCTTCAAAATTGTAATTAAGATGATAATCCCCATTCCAAAGAGGCAGATCAGTGGTGATCCAGCCAAAAATTCCCGGCGGAAATTTTTTATTACGACTACAGGCTGCCATCGTATAAAGCCCTTGATAGTAGGATTTCATCAGAACAGAATCATCCACACGCACATCGGATTTACCCCAGTAGTTTTTCCACCAATTGTTGCTGCTTTTTTTGATCAATGCAATAGTCTGAGGAGATAGTTGGCTACATTTATTTATAACTGTTTCCAAGGGTTTAGTAACATCGAATTTGCTTTCGACTGCCAAAGCGATTGTCAGCTTCCTTCCTTTTTTTAAGGAAAATTTACCTTTTGACTCAGGAATTGTTTTCATTGCTGCTGCTACTTCCGTTGGAATATCGGCATCAGTTACAAATGCACGGGTTTGCCATGCTATTCCTTTGTTTTTACCTGTGGTCAGCCGAGCCATTTTATCTGTAGGTGAGGTGAGCTTTGTTGAAAATGTTATATGATCTTTCAGGGCAGTCACTTCTATAAAAAGAATATTTTGGTCGGCACTAACCCATGCCTTAGTGGATACAAAATTGAAAAGTTGAAGGTTAGTTTGACCATTCCAAATCCATTGATTGCAGAAAAAATGAGTATTTAAATTTTCAGAAGCATCAAGCTCAAAATCAAGATCCACATAGCCAACCATGCGCCCGCCCGATAACGCAAATTCATCAGTAGGGGAGCCATATTTAGATTGTAAGCGCCAGAAATCATTTTTAGAAATATAAAAGCGTATCTTATTTTTCTCAACCCCTATTGTAGCCAACAAATCTCCATTACCTAACAATGGTGCGTCAGTAGAGAGGTTAGTAGGCACTTCTCGGGGTGGTTGTTGCCATACATTTTTATAATGATAAACCTGGGCATTGGTGTAAACAGCTATACACCAATACAGAGCAACAAAAAAGGGAAAAATGTGTATTTTCAATTTCATTTTACATTTTTTCATATTTTATTTTACATTTTTTCATTTTACATTTTATGTTTGGGGTTAACTCGCAGTTGAATAACCCCTCCGAGCAGGCAGTTGAGCCGAATCCACCCTTCGTTGCTTTTAGCAACAGTCACACCTTTTTGTTTAGTTACTTTCCATTCGTCAAATGATAATTTCAAAATGGCTATGCCTCCTTTTTCAGCCGTAAGATTCACTTTGGAAGTATGACCATTTGTTCGATTAGCACTCACCAGAAAAGCACCTTCTGCCCTCAATTTTTCAAACGAAACGTCCTGCCAGGAAGCGGGTACAGCCGGAAACAACTCAATAAAGCCGGCATAACTTTGCAGCAACATCTCCTGTACCCCGGCTGCAAATGCAAAATTGCCTTCCAGCGTAAACGGTCGATATGTGAAATCAGAATACCCTGACTTTGTCTGATCGCCATTGAGATGAAAACTATTGGTAGAACAAAAGGCACTGACAAAAATGCCCAACGCTTTGGCGGCTCCTTCACCATCTTTGGCACGGGCTTTCAAGTTGGCCTCCCATGCAAACGAATAGCCACACCATTGCGAAGTGCCGATACTATCCAGCAAGTGAAGCGACCGACGGATGATGCGCTGCGATTTTTCACCCTGCTCCCAATTAATCAGCCCAAGCGGATGAATGGCCATAAGATGAGAAAAATGGCGGTGTGATCCTTTGTAGGGCAAAGTAGGGGCAAACATCAACTCGGCGTTGGCACTGAGCGCAAAGTCATCAAACTCATCATACACCTGTTGCCAATGCGCAGCATCATCTGTAAGCCCTAATTCCAACGCCATACAATGTGCCATTTTCATAGCGTTTTTCATCAGTGCCAGATCATAGTTGGTATTTTGGAGAAACCAGGCAGATATATTATTGCCATTAATCTCGGGACTGGAACTAATAGGTAACTGGCGAAACCCCTGCTTGTTTTTGAAGGTAATATTTTCGATAAATTGCGCTACATCTTTTGTCCACGGATAAGCACGTCGTCGTAAAAATGCTTTATCCATACTATACCGCCATTGCAAATAATAATGCTGTGCAAGCCAAGCTGCTGTAGTAGGTGAAAGAGCGTATTGAATCCATCCTCCCATTGGCGAGCCGTCGAGGGTAGTAACTCCCGGTACATTCAACCCTTTTTTCCCAAAATACAGACGGGTAAAGTTTCGATAATTGGGCTTATTGGCATCCAGATGATCGAGGTAAGCCATACATTCGGTGAGATGGTTGGCACTATAGCCGGGCCAATAGCTCATTTGAGTATTGAGATCGTGGTGATAATCTCCTTTCCATGGAGGAATATTGCCATCATCTGCAGTCCATACGGCTTGTAACGAAATAGGAAGAGCCCCTCTACGACTGGCAGAGCCGAATTTATACATTTCCAGATACCATTGCTTTTCCAACAATGGATCAGGGAGGTGAATGGCTGATTGCTGCCAGAAGTGCTGCCACCAGTTTTTATGCTGAAGAAATGCGGCCTGGAAGTATAATTGCAAAGCGTGTTGGGTTATCACATTAGCTCTTGCTTTTGATTTTTTATTTGGATAGTGAGTTGAAATACTCCATGCACCTTCCAATGTAGAAGCATTTATTTTTTTCCATTTTACACTTATTTCATATTCAAACCCATTCCAGCCTGGTTGCCTATATATAATACTATTGTCGGTACACTTTACAGTACCAGGCAAATATCCCAATGCGGCCAAATTGCTTGTTGACAATGGTACATCTGAAACCGCATTGCTGTTGTGATAATCGGGTGGCACCAGTATCGGTGTAAAGTCGGCAGGCACATTCTCGAACCGAAACCAACCAACCGGCCGCTGTGCATGAACGAAGGTTTTCAATAATATGCCATTGGTCCATTTAATTTCGCATAAAGCATTCTGAACGTAAAGATGTACTGATAATACATTTCCCCAATTTGAACTTTTAAATTCAAGAGCTCCACCTGGAATCTTACAAGGAGCAGATTCCCGGTCATAAGGTTCGTCTAAATATTTCTGAACAATTCCATAATCATTTTTTGCCACCTGTCCGACCACCCATGCATAGCTGAATTCTTTTCGTTGCAATCCGTTCATGGGCCGATTATCCCACAGGTCGGCACGGTCAAGTGAAAAGCGAAGATTATCGCCCTTCAGCCACAAAAGCGCTCCCATTACGCCATTTCCCAGCGGAATAGCTTCATCCCACCGATTGGCCAATGTAGTGAAATGCAAATCGTGATCGGGTTGCGCAATGGATAGATCAGCCGTAATAACTAAAAAACATGTATAAAAAAAAACAATTACAATTTTCTTGTTAAAGGATTGCCTCATGACATTATTTTTTTAATCTATAAAATCCTGAAAGCCACACAGGCTCTCATTATTTTCCCTTTTATGTTAATCTGTCCTATATTTTGCGGATTGGTATAGAAAGGCTCTGAGCCATTGTTGGAATACTCAGCAATCAGGCACTGAATCCGTCCATCCTGCAGCCAGCTACGAACACTCTGCTTGCCGTCGCTGATGATTTCCAGCCGGTCATTTTGGGAATTACGCAAAGTGGCTAAACGAATAGCCAGCTTGGTTGAGCGGAAATCGTTACTGCCAAAATCGTTGAAATCATCTTTCCAAAAAACCGTTGGTTGCTTGAATTTATTACATTGATAAGGTAACAGGTGTGCCTCTCCTTCAGTCCGCCCGATGTTTGCCACGCAATTATCGGTATAGTGTTGCTGGCTCTTCCAACTAAGTGTAGCAAATGATTTAGGGAGTGAAAATGCCAATCCGTATTGCCTCGGTAACGTATCATTGCCAGTGTAGGTAGTGATTTCAACAGTAGATTTCACAATTCCATTGGCCAAAAAACTAAACGTTTGAATACCCTTGGCTTCTCTATAATTTTTATGAACCTTCACTACAACAGCACTGTCATTTTTAATGATGTTAAATGACGTTACAACTTCTGTCGGTAAAGAATAATCTGGCAGGGGCAAGATATTTTTTTGATAATCTGCTCCTGATTCTGCTATTTTCCCCCCATTGTCTCTGTTCATTGGTACAAGCATAAAATCGGGGCCATTGTAAACAATTATTCTATTCTGTTTCAATATGGCCTGAATACCACCTGTACGCTTACTGATGTAATAATCCACTTCACCTACACGAAGTGAGACTAATAAAGAATCTTCAGTGATAGAAAAGGGATAAGTAGCCCTGAATATGGGGATAGTGTCTTTCAACTGGAACCTTTCTTCATTAACGGTAAGCCCTTTTTTATCAATAAACTGAATGCAGAGTTTGCGGGTATCTTTATTTATGGGAATAACCACGGGCGCTGACACCTGCGGTGAAATATCCGGATGCAAAATTACCCAACTGTTATCGTCAGTTTTGTAGCGGGTAGTTATCTCTTTAAGGTTGGTAAAGACATATCGGTTTTCAATACTTATACACAATTCGTTTGGCATTTCCTGGTTTTGGGACTGAAGCCGGACCACTACAGGCGAATAGGCTTTTTTCATTCCAAAATATTCCGGTTTCGGCCTTCTCCACCCGTCAATCACTCCCCATTCGCCATAGCCCACTGACTGCCCTCCCGGCATAATAAAAATATCATCTATGCCTGCCCATATAGCCCCACCAAGGCATCCCTGATGTTGCTGTACGGAATCAAACATTTCCCTCAGGGGAGTTCCGTACATTGCCCGTAAACCCGGATCAGTTTCCAGTTCTCTTCTATTGTAACAGGGTACATGAAAATATTCGCCAAATAATACCGGTCGTCTTAGAGTATCGGTTTTTGGTAAATCTTCTATTGAGGGATAATGATACACTGCAATGTCTGCTTTACTCCCCATATTGTTGAAATTACCCCAACATTGATCATGGAAGGAAGTAGGACGTGTTGAGTCAAATTCTTTTACAATTCGATTTATTTTTTCCCACAACTGACTCCAGTATGATTCATTTGCTAAGGACCAGATAATAATAGAAGGGTGATTTTTTTCGGCTATCATTTTTTCCAGGTTAGCTCTCAACATCTGAGGAAAGAACGATTCGTCCCGATAATCCCATTTTCCCCATGTAGGATTACCCGGATGGCCAACCCAGCAAAATGCTGATTCACTTTCTACAAGCAAACCAAACTCATCAGCAGCATTTAGAAACTCCTCGGCGGGTGGATAATGGGCTGTACGTATATAATTACAATTGCCTTCGACAAACAATTGAGCATCTTTACGACAAAGATCATACGAAACACTTCTACCAGAAATGGGATATATATCGTGGCGATTAACTCCTTTTAGTTTTATTGGTTTGCCATTCAGCAACAATTGATTCCCGAAAATCCTTACCTGCCGAAAACCGACTTTTTCTTTGTTGATCTGTACCCAATGATTATCTACCAGTAAGTGAGTGTACAATGTGTACAAATATGGATGTTCGGGATCCCATTGTTTTGGATTTTTTAAATGAACAGACAAACTATTGCCCAATGATTGCCCCGGCAAAATTATTTTTCCCGGCTGGCTTTGGTCAAATACCGTTTTTCCTGAAGGGTCGGTTAAAACGTATCGTAATTTCACTGAAGAATAGCCCGATGAAGAGTTTTGAATTTTTGAAACAAGTTTTAAATCTGCGCCAGTGTAAGAAGTATCAAATTCTGTCACAATGGTCTGATCACTTATATGAACCGAAGGAATGCTATACAACACAACTTTCCTTGTTATGCCGCAAACATTATGTGCGGCATATTGTGAAGTGCAATTTAGTATATCGCTTAATGTACGGGATTTTACTTTTACTGTTAACCTGTTCTTTTTGCCAAATGCTACTTGCTCTGTCACATCAGCCTCAAAGGGTACAAAACCACCCTCATGTTCCATGATCATTTTACCATTTATGCTGACAATACAATATGAATTGACACCATCAAACCTAAGACGAATACGTTGCCCTCTCCATGCAGCTGGCAGTTCAATAATCCGACTATAGGTAAACATCATTCCGTCTGCCACTGTAAACCCCTGCATTTCCAACTCTCCCGGAACCATTATTCGCCATTTATCATTCAGCACCCACTGGCCGTTTAGCAACATTTGGGTTTGTTGTGTATAAGGCAGCTTAGCCGGAATGGGTATATGTATTAGCCCGTCTTCTTTTAGCCTTTTATTTGGAGGCTGGGCCGATAACACACCCAGAGTTATGAATAAACAACAGAAAAACAAAAAAAAATCTTTTACCATATGCTAAATACTTAATTAGAAAAATCCTGATATTCTAAGAGTTCTTTTTTTACTATTCATTTTTTGCCTTATCAGGCACAGGTGTAGTGATGCCCCTCAAAATCGTAGAAGTGGGCCCGATATAATCCAACACTACTATCTCATTTTTTCCTTTTTTCAACCATACACCCGGCAAATACATAGTTTGGGAGGGGCCAATGTTCCAAAACCTGCCGAGGCAACGGCCGTTTACCCAAACTAACCCTTTGCCCCATTGGCTCATATCAAGAAATGTATCGCCTGTTGCATCCATTACAAAACTGCCTTTGTAAAAAGCGGGCATTGATTGAGGTTTACGACCGGTCTGATACACTAATTTTGCAGGCGCTTTTTCATTGTCAAGTTGTAATGGGAATACATCCCAATGCAGCAATTCAGTGGTATCCTTTTTTCCGTTCGCTATCCACATCACTTTTTCCGTGATTCCTTTTCGGTCATGGATATCAGTACCATAGTTTACTCTTCCCATTGCTTCCACTAAAATGTCTAATACAACTTTATCAGAGCGGAGAGGTACCCGACAGGTGGTTTCATTTTTACGACGGTCGAGGGTAGTGATTCGCTGCCCATCCAGAAACACCTGTGCATAATCATGAACATCCTTGATCACCAATGAAGCCTCGGGCCCCGCTTCTAATATAGTCCTGTATACAATAGCTCCGTATCCTATATTATAGGCTTCCATATTTTGCGGGGATACATCTTTTATTTTCTTTGGTAAATTCCCAAATAAAAGTGCAATAAAGGTGGTCGAAAATGCAGGAATCGAAACAACGGGAATTGACGCCGGGACATCGGGTAGTTGCTCGCCTTGAAGTAAATATTTACGCATCAACTCACGCAAGGAATCATATTTCGGTGTAGGCCACCCCGCTTCGCTAATAGGCGCATCGTAGTCATAGCTGGATGTTTGAGGGTTAAATGTCGGGCTATTCGCTCCCGCCCATTGTCCGAAAGAAGTTCCTCCATGTACCATGTAAATACTGAACGATGCTTTATGGTCAAGCATCCAACCGATTTCTTTGACGACATTTTGGGTTATACCCACATGGTGTTCCATTCCCCAGGAGTCAAACCATCCGGGATAATATTCACCGCACATTAAAGGCCCCTTGCCCCGTATTTCCCGAAGGGCTTTAAAACTGTTTTCCGGATCTCCTCCAAAATTGACAACCGAAAAAATATCGTCCTGAACATCATTTTTTAGTTGGGCGGGACCGTCACAGGTGAAAAGCGGTATATCAAAACCAGCCTTTTTAAGATAATCTCTGACTTTACCGATATATTCTTTATCATGGCCATAAGATCCATATTCATTTTCTACCTGAGTCATGATAATAGACCCACCATTTGTAATTTGTAAGGGTGCTAAAACACGCCCTACTTCTTTCAGATAAATTCGACAGCGCTCCAGATAATAAGGGTCCTGTGTACGCAACCGAATGTCTTTTTTCTTGAGCAGCCACCAGGGGAACCCTCCAAAATCCCATTCTGCACAGGAATAAGGCCCGGGACGGAGGATAACGTAAAGCCCTTCCTGTTGAGCCAGTTTGCAAAACGCAGCCGCATCAGCCATGCCCTGCCAATTAAATTTCCCCGGAGCAGTTTCGTGGTAATTCCAGAACAGGTAGGCACAGATTGTGTTTAGTCCCATAGCCTTGGCCATTTTCAGGCGATGTTGCCAGTATTCACGTGGAATACGGGCAAAATGCATTTCACCACAACGAATCACGAAAGGTTTCCTATTTAGTAAAAAAGTACTGTCGGTAATGGAAAACGTTTCCGCATGCCTATTTATCTTCTGTCCATTGGCTGGTATATTCATAATAAGTAAGAAAAAAGCCAAAATAATTTTCCTATTATGCATACAATTTTTTTGAATTTTTAATCTCATGCTTAAGCCATATCATAGTAACAATAAAATATTGTATAATGAAAGCACTATACAAAGGCATTACCCTTCGCAAAAAATATTAACCTTAGTTATAAGTAATAGGAAAATAGATATTTTGCCAATGCAAAAAATATCCGTGAAGTAGTTTCTTACCGCAATATCGGAGCATAGATTTGTAGCTCCTATTTTGTATTCACCCTTATCTGAGAAGCATATTTATTATATAATCCTTTAGCAATTATTACCGCATCACCTATCGGCTTACTATTGTAATTTTCCTGCTGCATAGTCCAGTTCCACTCAAAAGAAGTAACTTTTTCAAAAAAATCCTTTTCACTAAAATCTTTCCCTGCTGCTGCTGCTGCAATTACATCCTCTGTAAACATTTTCCATCTTGGCTTATAATAACCTTTCAGTAGTCCTGCCCAGGTCCTGTTACCATAATCATTCAGGCTTTGCGCTTTAGCACCCCATGTTGTCACCAGTGTCCTTGCGTT
>CAZKPH010000054.1:0-9562 GCA_964554605.1 uncultured Ferruginibacter sp. | reverse complement strand
AAGACAGCATCACAGACCGTAATTACCCAAGGGTGTACCTGAACTACCTATCCTTCGACGAGTCGTTTAATATACTGCCCGAAGAATGCAGCATTACGCAAATGAAGGGGCCGGACCATGTATGGAACATGCTGACACAACCGGGATATATTTGCAGGAAGAATGGTTATGTACTTGCTTATGTGAGCAATGAAAGTGATGTGGTCACATTTATTGATAATACCACCTTTACCATACACTATGGGCAATTGCAGCAGGAGCAGCATTACTACCCGCATGGCCTTGTATTAGATGCCGGGCTTGCCACAGGTGCGTTGAAAAGTAATTACCTGTTTGAAGGCAATGAATTGCAACCCCACCTGAACTTGCAACTCTCGGACTTCAACTATCGCCAGTATGATCAGCAGATAGGCAGGTTTACCAGTATAGACCCTTTGGCAGACCAGATGGGACAGGAAATGTTCTCCCCGTATCATTTTGTCGGCAATGACCCTGCGAATTCTACTGATCCTTTGGGATTAGGAACAGACAGTCATGGAACATCTACCAATCTATTGGGGCCGGGAGGTTCCTTAGGTATGAATATAAAAGTATGGTATCAAAACAGTTGGGCAAAGGCTATGATGTCAGCTATAGCTTCGTTTATGTCGGCAGCAGCTGGCATAGCAGGTGATGGAATTAGTGGCTTAGGAGACCTTTTTGACGGTATATCCTTTGGCGGAGGACAACCTGGTAGTGGTAATTCGGGATCATTCTCAACATCCTTTACACCGCCTTCACCGCCTGCGGGGAAATCGGCAGTAGCACCAGTTCCAACGCCTGGCCTTGTAAACGGGATATCTGGCGGTGGCGGGAAAGTAAATACTATTGCTCAAAGAGAGGCAAATGCTCAAAATGCAGCAAATGTAAAAGCATACAAAGAAGATATGGCGAGGAATTATGCTGGAAGTGGACATCAAGAGAAAAACAAAGGATCGGCAGCTCCGAAGACCCAAGGCAAAATATATGTATATAGGATGATTGAAACTAATAAATCAACAATTAGTAAATTTACAACCGATGATGGAAGCGTCAATGGATATATATTAGAACCTGCAGGACCATCAACCACTACTCCGAACATGGACAAAAGAATTCCTTCTGGTGAATATAGTGTAACCCCGCACGTTAATAATAGGCTTCATAGCCAGTATCAATTATATAATGATCAAGTATCGAGATCACGGGCAATCTTAATTCATATTGGGAACGGGCCCGATGACACTGAAGGATGCTTATTGCCAGGCAGCTCTATAAGCGCTGATCATGTGTGGGGTAGTGGCCCAGTGCTAAACCAAATTAACAAATATATACGGTCACACGATGCCAATGTAAAAATTATCATTTTCGATCCAGTCAAACCTTAATATATGAGAAATAAGCAGTTTTTTTTGTTTTTGGTATTAACAATGCTTATGAACGCATGTGCGGCACAGAAAAGTTCCACTGTTGATTTCTTTGAAAAAGCAACGAAATTGAAGCAACTTTATGTAAAAGCTACTTCTTCTGTTAGGAATAGTTACAGACTAGAATTTTTCTCCGAATTTCCTAATAGTTTTTCGGAACTAAATAAATTATATGGCTACACAAATGACAAGGCAGGGCCTTTGTATGAATTTAGTAATAAACATATATATGAGTTGTTTAACAATTTGAAGGACATTCCTGATACACTTTATTATAATAAGATAATTCGAATAGCGATAGGTGGGCATTGGGACGCTGATGGTATTGATGCATTTCAGGATGGATTGCGAACCCACGTTTTAAACAATTTAGATCTTACTCTTGAGATTTTAGAAAAATATTCTGATCGGAATATTGAAAGCTTTTGGTTTTTTTATTTTGATGGACCTCATCCTTCATCTCAAATTGATGATCGTCTTCAAACATTAAAGGACAAAGACAGTAAGATTTATAAACTTATGATTTCCGCACATAAAAAGGTTATGAAACAACTTCATTAATATCCATTGTTTTAAAATGTCGTGCTCTAAAAACTGGATCTTAATTAAGAGAATAAAGGCTTTTGTCGTAATAACATCGTCATTATTATCTTTTCAGTGTTTAGCACAAGAATACCCCAGAGAAATTATTCAAACAGGAAAGCAAAACCTTTATGATAAAGCAAAATACTTTTTGTATTGCACACAAGGGCCATTAAAGCTAAAATTTGCGGAGCCATCGAAAAAAAAATTAAACGTAACGTGTGGTACTTTGCCGCTTAAATTCGATCATCTAGAGGTAAGAGGAGATACAGTAGAGATTGATTTCTTTTTTTATTACCGGAATAAGAGAGTCGATGGAAGATTAGTAGATGATTTGCCATTGTGGGGTGTTGTTTACGTTGGCAATTCTGACAAGATCATTTTGTTATCTTCTCGATCTGAAGTAAGGTACTTTGGTTATACGTGTATCGATGAAAAAAAAGGCTGCAAAGGTTTTGAAGATTATTTAAATACTCCCTCAAATATTAAATATATCAAGCAAAATAAAAATAAGCTTGATCCTTGGTTTAGACAAGAAGCAATAAAACGTGGTGTGATAAAATGAGCAAAGCAATTAAAGAATTGTATTGCAGCCTAAAAAAATTAGGAATCCCAGAAGATCGATATTATTTGCATGGGCTATATGGGTCTTTGAATGATGAAGATAAATTAGCATTGGTCGTAAAAAAGGGAACTCATTCTTTGGCGTATGAAATATATTTTAAGGAACGTGGGGAAAAAAGAGTCCTAAAAACTTTTACTGGCGAAAGTGACGCCTGTGAATATTTTTACCAACGCCTTAAAGACAATAAAGAAGATAGAAGATATGTATAACCAAAAATAACTGAGTTATTTGCTGCTTGATCCTCGGTTAGTTAATATAAGTGCTAGTATTTAATTGTAATAAAGCGGCTAAATGCTAATTCATTTATATTACTAACACGAACTACATAGCCACCTGGGATTAATGCAGAGATATTGATATGTGATATAGCTGTTTTAGCTGTTTGTTCTTGTACGACAGCCCCTTTCAAATCCAAAATAGTTATTACCGCATTTTTTATATCGTCAGGCAGAGCTACGTCAATATATTCATGTGATGGATTGGGATAAACTGATATTGCTAATTGTTTTTTTACATTCTTAATGCCGGTGTTATGAATAATGCTTCTGTAAATGTTGCCATTATTCAACGAAACATACACATAGTTTTTTGCTGTGGCCAGGATCGTATTAGGACTGTAAACGGGTATTGCGGGTTTGGCAGGTAAACCTGTATCGCATTTCACCCAGTTGTCCCCATCGTCAACCGAAAAATATAAATCACCTCCCCCATATATATTGCCTTCAGGGAATGTAGCCATGTAGTAGGTGTTTTGAATGGGGGATTTAGTAAACTGCCCGCAATGTTGACCAGAATCGATGCCTTTCATGGTTGCATCCTTCCGGTTAGTAGTGTCAGTTATGAAATGCATTTCACCGGTCCAGGCTGAGTTGTAAAACATAACTGTTGAATCATTTAAAGAATAAATTCTTGTTATGCCATTATTTTGAGTCGGAATACTCAATTTGTTAAATGTAGCACCATTATTTGTTGATAAGAATAAGAAATTACTGCCGGCAGCTATGGTATTTTGTCCTGCTCGGGCAAAGCAGAGGCCACTTATTACTCCAGTCGATTTATGCCAGGTCAGCGCGTTATTGATGCTATAATAAACGCCGGTACCTTTCATTATTAACATATAACTGCTATCACCAAGGTAGGAAAGATTTAACCCATCTTGCCAACCACTTCCTAAGCCACCATTGCATGATTGCCAGGAATTGCCAAAATCGTCGGAACGATATAAGCCAATAGGCCCATAGGAGGCAGTATATGGCGTTGCATCTAATATAAACAACGTATTTTTAAATGCGTAAAAATAAGCGTTCACTACCACGTGCGGTGTTGGCAAGAATGTCCACGTTGCTGAATCTCCGTCTGAAGTTGACATTAAGAGCGTATCTGGCTTATAAGCGAAAACATTTCCATTTTCGGTGGACGCTAATCTGTAATAACCTGTATTGCTTTCATATACTGACTGCCAGCTTTGAGCCAATAGCGGATGATTTAGAAACAGAACTATGATCAATGGTAAGAGAGTTTTCATAAGTCTTTTTTCCAAAATACTAATTGAGTTTTACAAAGTCAATTGGTAGCCCAATCGGATCTTAGTTTAACTTTATATCCGTTATCATGTCTTTGACTATGGTAAAAGTTTCATTCTTTTCCCTTGTCAAAGGTGGGGTTAGTTTAATGTCATAGCTGATCTTGTATTTGCCAGTCTGCAGTTTCACGGATTGTTCTCTATAAAGATTGTCGACAGCTATTCTATCTAACAAGATAAATTGGCCGCTTTCAAAATAGTATAGCTTTATTCTTAAAATATCTGATAGCTCTTTTATTTTTAGATAACCAAAACCATTATTAGCTGGTTCTACCGGTAACGAGATAGCTGGTAATAGGTCAGGTGCTTTTTCGACAGTTAAGGTTGTTTTCGATTTTACCTGCGTTAGTCCGGGTACTTCTTGTTTCTTTAATACCCTTGGAAAGGTATACTCCTGTTTGGTTTTTGGCGGAAGGACCGTTTGCGGGCTACCAGCTTCTTTCCATTGTTTATTAATAGGACAACATCCGTTGAGCATATCATTGATAAACTTTCCATACTGCGAATTTTTAGGAAATTGCTTAGGTGATGTTATGCAACCCAGGGTATTGTTTTTCTCACTTGAAAAATTCAATATACAGATAGAACTGGTAGCACTGGTTTTAAACAGAGGTGTAAGGTCACATAAATTAGAATCGCAGGTGAGCGAACCGCTAGTTAGAACTACTAAGTGGTAGTTATATTGGCCTGGTGTCAAGTCGTACTTCAAAGCTTCATTGATCGCAAATTTTAATGGAGCGGTGCTGCCGCTTGTAAGGCTCGCTAATCTTAAGCTCATTTGCGTATAGTTATTGCCACTAAACATAACTTCTTGTTTAGAAGCATAGCAAGTGTTTGAAAAGTCAAAAGACTGTTCACCATATGCTCTTAACCCAAATTCTACGGTATTATCCCGGCTATAAACGCTATCCATTAGTCGCAGAATTAACTCAGACGCAGCCTGATATTTTGTGAGGCTATCATCCCATTCCTGTTTCATAGCGGATGAGACGTCCAATATAATGAGAATACGATCTGTTTTTGTGTCGTCAATCGCCAATGCTTTTAAGGTTAGCAACAGAATAGCCATGCAAATCACAAAAAATCTTCTCATCATTTCCATCTTTTCCCAATTGCCAATCCTGCAAATAGATAAACCTGATAAGGCTTTGCAGGCAGTTCGGCCATAATAGGTAATGTCTTAATATAGAAGGAAGCGCAAGCGCCTAACGTAATTGCTTCCACCAGCCATTTTTGTGCTTTAGGCGTTATTACAAAGGCAGCTTCCACATACGCCCCCGGTACAAACTGCATTTCTTTCAAACCCTTGCTCCATTTAGATGCGCCATGTATATCCGCATTGTTTAAAAAATCATCAGCACTACTGTCTGAATACTTAATATCTTCTAAATGAAATACCGGTTCAGCCCACGAATAGTCTGCCCTTACAAGTTGCAGGTAATAAGGCTTCAGCATCGCTAAACTAAAACCCGCGTTATACCGTAAGCTCAGAGATAAATTATCTTCGATTACACCCGGTAATAAGAATTGTTCCTGCCCGAAGCCTATTTGCAAAGTGTACAGGTTATTGATTTTTCCAAATACATACGGCGTGGCAATGCCTAATTCAGGATGGCTGCTCTTTCCCGGCTGTTGCTTGATCTGCTTCTCCTGTTTGATCTCTGAAAAATGCAGTTGCCAAAAGTTGTAAGTGCCTGCGCTTTTACGGGTAACATAATATACTCCCGCGCTCCATCCATTGCTGTTGAATCTGCCGCCGACTAAAAGTTCCTTGTCGTAATCGTATGCTAATCCCCAGTTCTTTATATGATCATGGAGTTGTTTAAAGCGAGATGTTTTATGTTTGGATGTTTTGCGTTTTTTGGTACGGGCAATTTCGTTTTTCCAGGTGTCTTGTTGCGCCAGGCTTTGCATTGATAACGTGCAACCAAATAATAAAAATGGCAAACATCTTTTAAACAGGCAGGACATCTTAAAGAGATAAATCAACGAACTGAAAATATACAACAAAAAATGCTGCTTTTTACTAATGATCAATTCACGATTATTAACCAAAGAAAGCCAATGCAATCTTTTATCATTGGCGTCTTACTTATCGTTAACGCAGATCGAACCTGTATCTCATTTTTGTAGTGCTTGTCCTTTTATAGAGCTTTGCGGATGACAATAGAAGGAATTTGATAATCATCTGTTTTTACTTGGGTAAATATCATATTTATATAATAGGGTAACTTATTATAAATTTAAATCAGCGATATACGCGTCAAAGGTAAAAGTATATACGCTAAGGGTACAAGTGGCATAAGATAAGCCGGTATTCGTGCCGGTTTGTTTTTTTAATCCGGCGATAAATAGAGTAAGTTCAACAAGCTGTTCCATTCCTGGTACGGCTTTTATAATATATTTTGTATCTTGGAAAGGAGTATAACGCATATACATTAAACAGTACGTTTTAGGCGTCCATATTTTTATGGACGCTTTTCTATTACATAAGGCTGTGAGCGGTAATTAGGTAGTTATTTCTTATTTCGATAAGTATAAATGCGCTTTCAAATAACCGGTATTTACAGTATCTTACTATCGCAATTCCTTTCCCGTAAAACATCATGCGTTGTAGTTTTGTAGCATTACTTTCTTTTTTGTTGTTTTTTGCTTCGCATCCGTATGTGCTTGCACAACAGGAACGTAGCTATAACAGGTTTCAATATCATAAGTTTAAATGGGAAACGTTTCATACACCCGCTTTTCATATTTATTTTCCACAAGGTAATGACAGCCTTTGTGCTTACGTTGCCAGGCAGTTGCCTGAGGCTATAAAGCGGGTGAAGTATAATATGAGTACAAGCCTGCTGCGAATACCCAATATTGTGATCTATCCATCTGTTGACCAATTCTATGAATCAAACATCGGTTTGTATGAAGCGGAAGGCCATACACTGCCTACATTCATAGCAAAAGGCACCCGGCTTGTACTCTTCTACAATGGCAACTATGCAGCGCTACGAAAACAATTATATGAGGGCATCGCAAGAGAAATATGGGAATCACAACTGAAAGAAGGCTTGACAGCACAAGCCCAGGGGCAGACCAGTAATGAAGACATCCCACATTGGTATAAAGAAGGCGCCATCCTTTTTTTTGCTGAGCAATGGCCAATCGGCGCGGAAGATGAACTGGGAAGGTCATGGCAACACCAGCGTTTTCAAAACTGGGAACAAAGCATAGTGTATCAACCAAAACTTAGCGGACAGGCATTCTGTTATTTTCTGACGAGGCAATATTACCCGCTTGCGGCCATGCAGCTGTACTCTCAGTTGAAAAAAAGGAGGATGTTAGCAAGGGCAATAAGGTTGATCACCAAGCATTCGTTAGACACGGTGATGGCCCAGTGCCATGGATTTTATACAAACAGGTTCATTGAAAATAACGGAAGTACTATTTCCAGGTCTATAGATCCTAAAATAGACACCACAGCCATACCACATAAAAAAGGCATAATAAGGACTGTACAAGCAAATGCTACCGGCAGTGAGATAGTCTATACAGTTTACAGCAACAAGGTTAGAATCGTTTACCTCTATCATGTACTTTCCGGCAAAACAGATAAGCTTGCCAATTATAAACTACCGCCCTGGATCAATGATTATAGCGAAGACCCTTACCCAATACTGCAGTGGAACAAAGATGGTAATGAATTAAGCGTTGTAAAGCCTGTGAAAGGAAAGATCGGCTTATTAAGCTTTATCTACATCGGCAGCCTGATGCAGCAAAATGCTATTAAGAATGCAAATGGAGTGGGGAGCATATACCAGCAGACAACAGAAGATTATCTATTATCCGCGTATAGAAATGGGCAATCTGATATCGTAAGCTATAACCTGGAGAAAGAAGCTTATACAGTCTATACTAATGACTCCTACGATGACAGCTATCCTGTACAAGCGAATGGTTCCAATAAAATGTTTTTCATATCCAACCGAAAGCCTGAAGAGCCTACAACAGATCAGAAAAGAACCATAGGGTTTAGAGATACCAGTAAATGGAGACAAGGCATTTATCAATTAAAGGGAAAAGAAATAAGCCCCCTGTACATAGACAGTATCCCATATGGTAAATGGGATAAATTGACAGAACTTGATCCCAACCACCTACTTGCAACGCATACATTCTACGGCACAGAACGTTTTGCCATCGTGAACAAAGATCAAACCGGTTACCGGACGTTAGGCAACTATCAGCCCACCCAATATCATGAATCAAGCTCTGAAATATCTACCTGGAGCAATGATCCGGATAGTATCAGGATAACCAGACAACCACTCAACCAATGGATAGAAACCAATAAAAACAAAGATACTACTAGCTCCTGGCTGGAAGATTATCGAAAAGATGCAGATAGGAGGGCAAAAGAAGATAGCCTTTTACAGGCAGCCAGGGACCATTCACCCACCTTCGTAGACGAATTATTAACGCCTAAGGACGCACAGGAAAAATCGGCGAAACGAAATGATAGTATTGCACGGTCACTGTCCTACGATCCGAAAAAAGTAAAACCTTATATCCTGCAATTGCATAGTGCCTATTTCACCGCTAAAGTCAATAATGATTATTTCATCAACCGGTACCAGCCCTATAAAAACTACCAGGGACAATTTAAGTTCCCCGAATTAGGAGGTATGGTGCAAGGCGGGTTTACCGACCTGTTAGAAGATCATCACGTAAATATTGCTTTCCGGTTACCGGCGGCAACAGAAGGCAGTATGTTTTTCATGAGATACGAAAACACAGCTGGTAAGACCGACTGGAGTATAGCGTATTATCGAAATGTAGAAAGCCTAAATCCTGACCCGCTAAGGAACTGGACCGACCAATCCGGAAAAGCTTATCCTAATGTAGCCAAAGTGAAAACTCATTACGGAGAGGTAAGCCTGCATCATCCCATAACGTATTACCTGTCGGCAGACGCCACAGAAGCCATAAGATATGACCGGACGATCTTCCTGGCTACTGATAAATACAGCCTAAAGTTCGAAAATATTCGTAGCATCTGGTCGATAACGACACTGTCCATGAACTACGACAAATTGCAAACAACCTTGCCAAATTTGCATAAAGGCTATAAAGTCAAGCTCTTGCTGGATGTTTTCCAGCCATTGGACGAATCAGGTGGACCAATGGCAGGAAGTGCTATGCAATTGAGATATGACCTTCCGATCTATAAATACATTACCTGGGTTACGCAACTGCAAGCAGGCCGAAGCTTTGGCCACAGCTATATACAATACAACCTGGCGGGACTGGATAACAATGTTACTGTAAAAGTGGACA
>CAZKPH010000053.1:0-9701 GCA_964554605.1 uncultured Ferruginibacter sp. | reverse complement strand
TTTTGTTTTTCCATTATTTATAATCTTAGAAAGTTAAAGTTTGAGGTTTTTGTGCGGTATGAGGATGTTCTGCCCCTGCATATACAAATAATTTTTTGTACATCTTCCTACCTAAGCGGTTTTTCGGTAGCATCCCTTTTATAGCTCTTTCGATAATTACTTCGGGTTTGCGTTTCAGAAGATCCTTTGCAATTTCTTCTTTACGGCCGCCGGGATAACCACTGAAGCTATCGTATATCTTATCTTCCATTTTGTTACCGGTTAACTTAACTTTATCGCAATTGATCACGATAACAAAATCTCCACAATCAACGTGTGGTGTGTAATACGCTTTGTTCTTACCGCGAAGAACAGCTGCAATTTTTGAACACATACGCCCTACGGTTTGATTAGTACCGTCTACTACATACCAGTTATGAGTAACGGTAGCCTCGTTCGCATGTTTAGTTGTGAAATGTAATTTGCTCATTGTTTATTTTTTTTTAAGTTACCCCCGCTATCCCGGAGGTTTTATAAATGGACGGCAAAGGTAGGTGGTTAAATATAATTTTCCTACGGCTACACAAACTATTTTTTATTGCACCTGTATAATACATTGATTTTCAGTAAAAATTTTGACATGAAAATTTATTGACAAATGCAAAGCAAAAAAAGAGGGTGTATACACATACACCCTCAGACAAATTAACTGAACTATATTATTGTTTGACTACCGAATAAATGCCCGTACCAAAATTAACTGTGATTTTATAAGTCCCGGTTTCGTCCGGAGCAGGAGTATTAGATCCCGGCACAGCTCCGTCAAAAAGCAATGTGCCACCGGTTTTACTTTCTCCACCATATTTATGGTCCCAATTTCCGGCAGTGGGCAGGAACAAATAGCCCTTAGTGGCCGTCAGGGTAGTAGTTAATTCAAACAAAGCATTCGATTTACGCGTAAATGTTGTTTGAACCAAATTTCCTACAGAATTATCCCAACCAGCTACTGTAGCATCGCCGATCAGGTAAACATCGCCAGTGAAAACATTACTATATGGAGTAACTGAGAATTTACCTGTCTGGAAATTAGCAATAATCAGATATTTTCCACTGGTAGCAGGAGCCAGCATATCGCCACCTTCAGCTTTCATATTATCTCCACTTGTATTATTTGCATTATTTGACCCGTCGAATCCATATTTGGCAGACCAATCGCCGTTTACAGGAAGGAAGAGATAAGACTGTCCACCTGTAAGATCAAGAATGGCTGCAAATGTAGTTTCGTCAAGCTGTGTCATTTCCTGTGACGGAGTCGGAACAGGGTTACTCCAGCCACCCGGTGTTGCACCGCCTACAATAAATAATTTTCCAGAGGCAGGCAGTGGTATTTTCGGAGGAACTTTATAGGCCGTCATCTTCGCTGTCAACACATTGGATCTGTATTGTTCGTTATTGTTGGCATATGAGGATGTTACCCTTATAATCATATCCTTTGCAACACCAAAGGCGAATCCATAACCAAGCAGGATATTATTCAATTCCTTAGCGGTGAATGAAACCGAATTGAGGCCATAAACTGTTTTACGGGCAGCATTTACAAAACTTCCATTAGCTGTATCAATCTCCACGATATATTTTTTATGAGCGGAGTCGGTAGCATACTTTGCATCTGTCCATGAATAAGTAACTGCCACATTGCTGGAATCAGCCGGAGCCGGGGCAATGGTTGATACATCAGCGGAAAGTGTTGGCGCAACCCCGTTGTTGCTAAAAGCAAGTGTATCGTATTTATCTTTATCACATCCGGCAAAGCCTATTGAAAGAGCTGCCACAAGTGATAATATTTTCCAAGAGTGTTTCATATAAAAATTTTTAATTCTTTTTTAATTGAAAAATATTATTGCTTAACAACGGTATACTTTCCTGTGATGAAATCAACAGAAATCTTATACGTTCCGGCATCTGCAGGACCAGGGAACTGAGGATCACTATCTTTTTTCTCAAAACTACCGGTAAATATTGCAGTACCGTCGAGTGCATGATATTGAGAAGACCAGTCTCCGTTTACCTGAATGATCTTATAACCGCCGCCGCCGATGAAGTTTACAGTGAGTTCATATAAAGTTTCGGAAACTTTTGTAAATTTCTGCGTTGCGTCATAAGGAGCCGGAAGCGGATTGCTCCATCCGGATGCAAATGCGTTACCAGTTACCCACAATGTACTGTTGACCGGCAATTCTACTGCAACATCCAAATATGGGGTTGTAGTGAATTTGATAACATTGGAAACAAGAGCGGGTTTGACAGCCTGATTGATCCTGGCAACAACACGCATATCCAAATTATAACTTACACCGTAAGGCAACTCTAATGATTTAGTGATAGCTTTATTCAATTCACCTTGCGTTATAGCATAGCTTAACTCCTTGGCAACTACAACAACTTCCGCAGCAGAAGCGAAATTATTACCGTCTTTATCTATTTCAATGGTGTAATTCACATCCTGAGAGCTAATCCCATCTGTAAATTGAAATTCCGGATTGGTCCATGAAATATTCATAGCAACTTTATCCGAATTAACCTTAGCTAAAGAGACATCACTGGCAGATGTATTATACGTTCCTGTCAATACCGGATCGGTTCCACTTAGGTATGTTACCCGGGTGCTGTCGTCTTTTTTGCAGGCAGCAAACAAAACTGAGCAGGTACCAAGAACAATTAGATAATTAAATATTTTTTTCATATAAATAAATTTAAAATGTTATTAATACCCGGGATTTTGTTTCAGGTTTGTGTTTCCAACGATTTCCTTGGAAGGTATAGGATATAGGTTCCTGAAACTTTCGACAGCTGTACCTGTCTTTACGCCACCTTTCCATGGCCACAGGTAAGAGGAAGTAGTAAACATTCCATAACGGATAAGATCTGTCCTTCTGAATCCTTCCCAATATAATTCCCTGGCTCTTTCGTCAAGAATTGTCGGCAGTGTAAAATCGCCATTATATAACTGGCCGATACCACTAGGACCATACCCACCGCCAAAAGCTCTAAATCTTAATTTATTGAGATAGGAAAGAGCAGTAGTTGCATCTCCACCAGTGCCGCCACGTTTTACAGCTTCGGCATATATCAAATATTGTTCTGCAAGCCTGAACAAAGGAAAATCGATATCTGCAAAATCAAGATTCTGGCCGGCAGTACCATCTCTTTTAACATTTCTGTACTTTGTAACGGCATACCCATCTGTGAATTTTGTTTGGTCTTTTATTTCTTCACTTTGCCCATTTGTATAAAATTGCCCTCTCAGGTCGGAAGCAAAACCACTTTTAAATAATCCGGAAATAGCAGATGTTGTCCTGGCACCACCCCAACCACCATTGATACCGGAAGCAGCAGCAGGCATCGAACCTCCTACAGAAGCGTGTGTAAGGAATGTAGTACCGCCATAACTCTGTGTATGAAGCCCATCGAAATTGATTGCAAATATAAACTCATTATTATCCAGGTTATTATCGGCCAACATAAGATCGCGATAATTATCCTTTAACGTATAGCCAGCATCTATCACTTTTTTAGAATAGGTAATAGCATCTGTATATCTTTCCGTACCGCTATACACTTCCGCATTTAAATACAACCTGGCAAGCAAAGCCCAAACACAGGCTTTATCGGCACGCCCATATTCGTTTGCACGAGGATCAGGAAGGTCTGCTTCTATCGCTTTCAATTCAGATTCGATGTAATTGAAAAGGTCGCTTCTGGATATTTGCGGAGGATATTTACCATTGATAACATCGGCAAAATTTTCTTCGTTTATAAACGCCGGGTTCCCATAAAGATCCATCAGTACCCAATATTGGAATGCCCTAATGAAACGGGCTTCAGGTCTGTACTTTCTAATTTCATCTGCATCGGTACCGGTAATCCCGTGTGAAGCTAAATTTGCATCATTTGATTGCACCAGAAAATTATTACACAGCGTAACCTGATAGAAGCACCTGTAGTATAACCCTGTCAGATAGGGGTTGTCGGCAGACCAGTTCATATTGTGAAAGTCCTGAATACCGGCATCGCCCCAGGCAATAACAGCTTCATCCGTACTCAATTCCTGCGCTTTCCAGTAGCAACGGGAGAAGTCGGAGAACCCTTCGTCAAAACCCTGAATATCTGCACTACCAGCAGGGCCGCTATTTCCGGTGAGGGCAAATCCAGCATATAATTTGGTGAAAACTTCCTTGTACCCTTGCTTAGTCGCATATATATCTGTAGGCGTAAGGTCATTCTGGGGCAACAAGTCCAGTTTCTTTTCGCATGAAGTAAATACACCAGTCACTAAAAGACCGAGTGTAAATATTTTAATAATACCTTTTTTCATATTTTGATATTTATGTGTAATCACTATTAAAAATTAAAATTCAAGATTGAACCCTACTGTATATGTCCTTGGTCTTGGGTAAATATTATTGTCAATACCTCCATCGATTTCAGGATCCAGACCTTTGTATTTTGTTATAGTAAACACATTCTGAACTGCGGCATTTAATCTCAGATTTGCAGCGCCATTGAATACTTTACCAACAGAATACCCAACATAAGCATTATCCATTTTAACAAAGGATGCATTTTGTATAAAGTAATCTGAACGGGTAAACAATGTCCCTGAGCCAATGAAGCCTGTTTCTAATACAGATGGACTACCATTATTGATAAATCCTAAACTATTGATTATATTATTTTTGGTGCCGGAATTAGACTGTACCCTGTTGTACATATAATTTCCAAAACTACCCCTCATAACAACTCCCACATTTAATTTACCTATAGTAACGCTTGTACTCAGGCCGGCAAAAACATTAGCATCTGGTGCTTTATAGTGATACAAGTCTTTTTCATTAATTGTACCATCTCTGTTTCTGTCTACATATAAACCTTCTATTGGTTTGCCTGCATTATCATACACTTGCTGGAAAGCATAGAAGGAAGCCCTGCTATAACCAACAGAGTTAATCTGTATGGTATTGAACTGGTCAGCATTACCAAATTGATTTCCTACAAAATTGGGATTATCAGCAATCGTAAGTTTTGTGATTTCATTCTTATTGTAAGTGATGTTGAATCCGAGATCCCATGTCAGTTTATTGTTGCGTATGGGTTGGCCATTTAAGCTAACTTCTATACCCTTGTTCTCAAGATCACCCACATTTGCAGTAACCTTATTTGCAAAATTACCAGCCGGGACATCAATTGTATTCAACAGGTCTTTTGTTTTCTTCAAATAAACATCCACACTACCTGTCAATCTTCCTTTCCAGAACCCGAAATCAATACCGATATTAGATGTTGCTGTCTGCTCCCATTTTCTATTGGGATAATAACCACTTGGCCTGTATATAGAATCAAAATGAGGCGTTCCGTCTATATTATATCCGATCTGATATAATGCTTTACCATCGCCAAGTGTATAGAATTGGCGGGTGTCATAATAACCAATCCCATCTTGCTGGCCTGTGATACCAAACCCGAGTCTCAATTTCAGGTCCGATATAAGGTTCGAATTTTTCAAGAAAGATTCATTTTTCAGTCTCCATGCAAAAGCTACCGACGGGAAAGTTCCCCATCTGTTTGATCCCTGGAATTTGGAAGATCCATCTCTACGTACCGTTGCGGTCAAAATATACTTGCCTTCCAAATTATAGATCAACCTGCTATAGTAAGACAATAGCCTTGCTTCAGGACGATCATTCGGGAAGAGAGGAACACTAACCGTATAACCATCAGCAGTAACATCAGGGAAATTATAGTTGGAGTTGATCATGTCCTGGTAAGAAGTACCTACGAGGAAATCCAAACGTGTACCTTTTCTGCCAAAATCCTTTCCATAGGCCAGATAAGATTCAAATACAGTATTTCTGTTACGTTGTTTATATTTATATAAACTCCCATTGCGATAGTCGTTGTCACTTACTTTGTAACGTTTGTAACCAGAAGCTGAATTAGGAGAAACATATCCGGCACCATAACCATAAGAGATATCATAACCATAATTTACATTCAACCTTACATCCGGAAAGAAATGCAATTTATAATCAAGCTGGAAGTTCCCAATAGCCCGGTTAGAGGAACCATAATTGGATTGTTGTTCGTTCAACCCTACAGGATTTTTACCAGCAAGATCAATCAGTCCTTTTACAGAAGAAGGGTCTAGCCATTCCCAGTAACCACCATATTTGCTATTGCCGGAATAAACTGGCTGAGTGGGGTCGAAATAAACAGCCCCGCCGATTGCCCCTTCATTTGCATAAGAAGAATTACTATGCGAACCTTTAAAATTAATATCAAGTTTTAGATAATCATGGAAAAATTTTGGACTTAGGTTAAATGAACCGGTAATTCTTTCCAGGTTTCCTTTTTTCAGAATACCATCCTGATTCAAATAACCCAGAGAAGCACGATAAGGCATTTTACCTGCAGAACCCGCTACGCTGAAATTGTTATCAGTAGACATGGCATTATGGAAAATTTCATCCTGCCAGTCTGTATTTGCTGTCCCTAATTTAGCAATATGGGCATCATCGCCATTTGCCTTTACATAAGCCCGGATTTGGTCAGCAGACATTACATCTACTTTTTTGAAAAGAGTAGCTACGCCAACCTGACTGCTGAAATTGAATGCCGGCTTACCGGATTTCCCTTTCTTAGTAGTGATAATAATAACGCCATTGGAAGCTCTTGAACCATAAATAGCAGTTGCAGAAGCGTCTTTCAAAACACTGAAAGATTCAATATCATTTGGGTTGATGAGAGATAACGCACTTGGAGAACCGGAAACACCACCACCACCGTCAGGTAACGGCACTCCGTCTATTACAATCAAAGGGTTATTACTTGCATTAAGAGATGCGCCGCCACGAATACGGATTACACTACCTGCACCCGGAGCGCCTCCGGAAGAGGTAACCGTAACCCCAGCTACCTTACCGGAAATCAACTGTTCGGGAGTTGCAATAGCTCCTTTATTGAAATCTTTGGAAGTAACGTTTTGAATAGACCCCGTGAGATCTTTCTTTTTTACCGTGCCATATCCGATTACAACTACTTCGCTCAATCGCTGAGTAGCTTGTGTAAGGCTTACCGAAACAGGTCCTTGTCCGCTTACTGTTACCTCAGCTCTGTTAAATTCCGTAGAAGTAAAAATCAGTTTGGGTTGGGTTGTAGGAGAGCTGATACGGAAAGTACCATCAGCGCCTGTTTGAGTGGCAACTTTTGTACCACTAACTGTAACGGTTACCCCGGCCGCAGGAGATCCATCCTTAGAATCTGTTACTTTACCGGTAATAATATTTTGCGCAAAAGCCATTGAGGAGAACATCAGCAGCGCAAACGTTACCGAAAAAAGTCTGGCAAGTTTTTTCATACTCTTTTTCATCTGCATAGTTTTTCTTTTAAAATAAAAATGAGGGAAGCTTATAAGCATGAAGGCAGTGGGACAAACACAAAACGATTCATAAGCAATACAAGCGTTCCTTTTGGTATATAAACATGTAGGTAATGTTTCAAAAACAAGCATAAAACTTACACATTAATAGCGTGTAAATTTTACACAATATTAGGCTATTTTTTTAATTATCAAAACTTTGTTAAAGTTTTATTTTAAAAATTTTTTCAATAATTAACAACTCTGGGGAACATTCAGTAAGACAAGAAAAGAGGTTTTTTTGCTGCTTAAGTCCTATTAAAAATCAATTCCGCTCCACTTTTTCTTTTTCTTTTCATATTTCTCATAATTGAACTTATATAATTTGCCCGGACGGTGTGGTACATCTTGTTCCATTTCGCCCAATTCAATTAAAAAATCCATTGAAAAGAATTTTTTTCGAAAATTCCGGCGATCCATCTTTATATCTAAAATTGCTTCATATAAGTTTTGCAGATCACGTAAGGAAAATTTTTTAGGCAAGAGACTGAATCCCAATGGATGTTCCTGCACTCTTTTTTGAAGCCGTTCATAACAGGTTTCAAATATTTGTTGATGGTCAAACGCAAGATCTTTAACACTTTTTACATCATGCCAGTGTAATTCATTATCTAGTATATTCAATTTATGATGCTGGACATTTATAAGCGAACAATATGCAACAGTTACAACCCTGCCTGCCGGGTGACGATTAACAGCCCCGAAAGTATGAACCTGCTCAAGGTACACGTCATTCAGCCCGGTACGTTGCTTCAGGATCCGGTAAGCAGAAGACCTGAGATCTTCATTGGGTTTTACCAGGTCGCCTAACAAAGACCATCTACCTTTATACTTGGTCAAATCACTACGTATCAATAATACTTTTAACTTGTTTTCATCAAATCCGAATATCACACAATCGACAGACAGTGCAATACGGTTATTATGCTCTACTTCAGACTGTATGGTCTGAAGTGTTTTGGTGTGTAAATCAATATTATTCTTTTTTTGTACCGCTTCCATACGAATTGATTTTATTGCAAAATTAAAGGCTAAGGTTTTATAAATTTAGAATAGTTTGTGAAAACACCTTGCCTTATTTCCAATATATATATTCCATTCGATATTGTTTTCAATATATCAGCCATAGGAATCTCATATTGACCGGCCTGTTGATTTTGGCTTAAAACTACTCTTACCTTTTGCCCGACAGAGTTATATAAGACAATTGTGCAAATATCATTTGCAGGAATAATATAGGCAATCTTACTTGTACTAATGGCAGGATTGGGATATACCATAATTCCCAGCCCGTTCTTAACATTGTTGATAATGTAAGAAGCCGTTGTGAATTGTGATTCGGAAGAGAAATCGCCGGTTAAAGATCCGCTACAATCAGCGCTTACTTTCCATATATAAGTTGTTGCTCTATTTAAGCCAGTCAAACCAGCAGACGTAGTATTGACTGTTATTGTTGTCCATGTACTTCCGGCATTTTCCTTATATTGAACCGTGTAGGAGACAGCTCCGGAAACCGCATTCCAGGAAAGCGTTGCTGTATTATTTGTTATCTCACCAGACTGAAGATTTGAAGGAGCCTGCAATTCAGCAACAGTAATATTCAAACTTGCTTTTGGACTTTCGCCACATTCATTGGACTGTGTAACATAATAGGTAGCCGTTCCAGCAGATGTTGTAGAAGGTATCGGCGCAGTAGTTGTGCCTGTCCCGTTTAATGTAGTATACCACTTTAAATTGTTGCCGGTTGCTGTCAAGGCTGAGGCTATAGCATTCTTGCAATAAGTGAGTGAAGAAACAATAGGCGCTGCTGGTATTACTGGCTGTATATTGATAGTACCCGTAGCCGCAGCAGAAACGCAACCGCTTGAATTTTTTGCCGTTATACTGTAAGAAGAAGATGCTGCTATATTCGCAAACACCCCTGTCGTATTGCTGTAATCAACACCATCCCTACTAAAGCTCAATCCGCTTGTAGAAGATGTTACCGTCAATGTTGCCGTAGACACCGTACACGTCGGTTGCGTTACACTCACAATCGGTGCAGAAGGTGTTGCCGGCTGCACATTGACTGTTCCTGTCGCTGCTGTGGAAATACAACCGCTTGAATTTTTTGCCGTTATACTGTAAGAAGAAGACGCTGCTATATTCGCAAACACCCCTGTCGTATTGCTGTAATCAACGCCATCCTTACTGAAGCTCAATCCGCTTGTAGAAGATGTTACCGTCAATGTTGCCGTAGACACCGTAC
>CAZKPH010000052.1:0-9751 GCA_964554605.1 uncultured Ferruginibacter sp. | reverse complement strand
CTTGTATGATAATACAGTTGAAATAAAGTTAATTTTTTTGCAGGACTCAATTGAAAATGATTTCACACTTACATTTGAGCCAAACAAGACGATAATCCGCCATAAAAGTAAATAATCAGATTGAGTAAACGATTTAAAATATTAGTCAATTATTTTTTAGGCCCGGTTTTGTTCGTGGCTTTATCATGGAGCTTGTATAAACAGATTATTAATCAACCAGACCTTCCCAATAGGTGGAATGAAATAAAAAACAGTTGGCTGCAACCTGCATTTGGTATTATTGTTGCCTTGATGTTTGCCAATTGGGGTATCGAAGCAAAGAAATGGCAGGTGTTGATGGGTTCTGTACAAAAAATTTCTTTTGTTACTGCCTTTAAATCAGTATTGGCCGGGTGCAGTATTACTATGCTTACGCCTAACCGGGTAGGTGAGTATGGGGGAAGAATATTGTATATAGATGAAGGGAACCGTATAAAAGCTATTTCACTTACAATTGTGGGGAGCATAAGCCAGTTATTGATAACATTAGGGGTGGGTTGTACCGGGCTTATCTTATTTAGGTTTACTGCTTTATATAATACTTCCATTGTAAGGGAAATGCCTTCTTATTGGAGCAATGGGCTTATTTTTTTAAGTGTAATCGTTACTGTTGTTCTTTTTATGTTCTATCTCCGGATCGGGTGGCTTGTAAGGATAATGGAAAAAGTACCTTCATTATCCAGGATTGTCAGGCCTGTTGCTGTGCTGGATGATCTTCGGTCGAAGCAGCTATGGAGCCTCTTATTATTGTCTTTATTGCGGTACCTCATTTTTGTAATACAATATGTGCTGATTTTTCGGGTTATGAATATCGGGGTGCCAGGGTGGTTGTGTTTTTGGCTGATGACAGTTTTCTTTCTGATTATGGCCATTGCGCCTACTTTCGGATTTATTGAATTACCTGTCAGGATGAAAGCAAGCTGGGAAATATTTAAATTATATACTGCCAATGAAATAGGAGTAAGCGCAGCCTCTTTGGGAATATGGCTGATAAACCTTGTAATACCGGCAGTTATAGGAAGTTTGTTAATTTTAAGTATAAAAATCGTCAAAGAAAATGACTAGGAAAATAAAAGTAATATTACTGTTTATTTTATTGTCCGGGTTTGGGTACCAACAAGATACTCTGCCTTCTTTTTGCGGGATTAAGAATACGGCTTTCCAATCCGGAGAAACTGTTACACTTAAAGTTTTTTACAGTACGATGGGCATGTATATCGGCGCAGGAGAAGCTACATTTACTACATCATTGGAGCGCTTCAACGGCAAAGTAGTATATCATTGTGTGGGGGACGGCAAATCCTATTCTTTTTTTGATAACTTTTTTAAGGTGAGGGACAGGTACGAAACATATATTGATACAACAACTATGTTGCCGGTAAAATTTATCCGTAATGTAAATGAAGGAGGGTATAAAATATATAATAATGTAACATTTAACCAGGGGACAGGCACTGCAGTGTCTACCAATGGTGTATTTAAGGTGCCGGATTGTGTGCAGGATGTTGTAAGCTCTATTTACTATGCCAGAAATATTTCTTTTGATAAATACAAACCCGGAGATAAGATACCTTTTGATATGTTTCTTGATGATGAAGTTTACCATTCTTATATTAAGTATATGGGAAAAGAAACAGTTAAGACCCGTTACGGCAAATTCAGGGCAATCAAATTCAAGCCATTACTTATTAAAGGAACTATGTTTGAAGGCGGTGAAAAGATGACTGCATGGATAAGCGATGACCCTAATCATTTGTTATTGCGGGTTGAGAGCCCGATAACTGTGGGTAGTATCAAAGTGGATATGTTTGGGTACAGGAATCTACGTTACCCCCTTTCTTCGCTTATAAATTTCCGTTAGTCATTAAAAAAGTTTCCAGTTTGAATGTATCCTTGTGGCGTATTCCTTTCTCCGTTTGCTGGAGAGAGCAGCATTCATAAAAAGGATCATGTTCAAAAAACAATGTATATTCTTCTTCCAATGCGTTTTCCAGGAAGGTTTTCTTTTCCTGTATACTGGTAAGCGGAAACATATCATACCCCGCCACATAAGATACAGGTATATGGGCTAAAGAGGGAATCAGGTCTGCCACAAAACACAGTTTTTTTCCATTGCAATTGATCACGGGAGACATCATGGCTTTAGTATGCCCGTTACCGACAAAATAAGAAATGTTTTCCGAAATAGCCGATGGATAAAGAATAAAATCCGTGGTAGTTTTCTCCGGCGTATTTACAAACTGCAACCTGCCGCTTTCCTGTATGGGTAGTATGTTTTCTTTAAGAAAAGACGCTTTTTCCCTGGGGTTAGGATTCGTTGCCCAGTCCCAGTGGCTCTGATGTACCCAATAGGTAGCATTTTTAAATGCCGGGGCCAGTTTGCCATTCTCTCTGTCAATACAACCGCCACAATGATCGAAGTGTAAATGGGTAACGATTACATCGGTAATATCCTCTTTCGAGAACCCATATTTTGCAAGCGATTTTTCGAGCGTATCATCTCCGTTGAGATAGTAATAAGAAAAGAATTTCTCACTCTGTTTATTTCCATTGCCGGTATCAATCAGTATGCGTTTGTCTCCTTCTTCAATAAGAAGGCAGCGTAAAGCCCAGTTACAAAGATTAAGGCTGTCAGCGGGGTTCAGTTTGTTCCAGATGGTTTTTGGAACAACGCCAAACATTGCGCCACCATCCAGTTTGAAATACCCGGTATTTACAGAATACAGTTTCATAGAATCCTTACCGCCTGTTCTTTTGGCAAACAGCGGTCAGCAAAAGTAAAACAAAGCCTGTCACAAAAAAAGCGATTAGGGAAAGTATTGAATACCTTATAGAATAAATGCCTTCAATGAAGCCGAATGTAAATAGGCCGATTACTATTGCAAGTTTTTCTGTTACATCATAAAAACTAAAAAATGAAGCTGTGTCTTTCGTTTCGGGCATTAGGTTGGAATAAGTGGATCTGCTCAATGACTGGATGCCTCCCATTACGAGCCCGACGAGTGAGGCCAATATATAAAAATGAACTTCGGTGGTGATGAAATAACCTGCAATACACACGCCAATCCACAATAAAACGGTGAAAATAAGTATACGGATATTTCCATATTTTTCCGAAAGCCTCGACATGCCAATGGCGCCTATTATAGCAACAAGCTGTATTAATACTGCAGTAATAATGAGTTTTTCATCGGCCAGCTTCAATTCTTTTATGCCAAAATCAATGGCTACCAGCATAACGGTTTGTACGCCCATACTGTAAAAGAAAAAAGCTACCAGGAATCGTTTAAGTACGGGAAGATGTTTCATCTGGCCCCATACCAGTTTTAATTCGTGAAAACCGTTTACTAGTACATGTTTTCTGGTTTTTCTTTCACTAATACTGCTCATGGGCAAATGGGAAAAAGTAATCTGTGCAAAACCTACCCACCAGATGCCTACCAGCAGGAAGGTTAATTGGAGAGCCAAAGGCTTATTATCCATGGTCATTACCAGGGCAAAACCAATCATCTGCATGAGTACGCTTCCGATATATCCGTATGTATAACCTTTTGCACTGACCCTGTCTCTGTCAGGTTCGGCAGCTATTTCCGGAAGATATGAATTGTAAAAAACCTGGCTGCCGTAAAAACCAATACCGGCAAACATAAAGAATAGCAACCCCAGGGTTACGGTATATTTATCAAAGAAAACCAGCATCGAACAACTGGCTGCGCCCATATAGCAAAAAAAGCGCATGAAATTTTTCTTATTGCCCTTGAAATCTGCCATAGAAGATAGAATAGGAGACAATAGCGCTATGACTAAAAAACCAAAAGCCAGTACATAGTCTTTAAGTTCCGTATTGACAAATGTCCTTCCGAAGAAAGAAATACCTTTGGGAAAATTAGCAGTAGAAGTTACCGCTGCATAATAGGCTGGGAAAAAGGTAGTGGTAATTACCAGGTTGTAAACAGAGTTTGCCCAGTCATACATAGCCCAACCATTTATCACTTTTCCCGGAGCTGTTTGCATAGCAGTAAAATTTATAGGCCGTTCTTTGATAATAATTATTTTGAAAATTATTTAATGATGCCTTTTGCAATCAATACCAATAATATGATACCTAACAGTATGCGATAAACGCCCCATATCCTGAATCCGTATTTTTTTACAAAATTTATGAAAAACTTTATAGCTACTACTGCTACGATGAAAGCAACGGCATTGCCGATAGCCAGTTGTTTAATTTCAACAGGCGAGAAACCTCCGGCTTCTTTGTAGTATTTATATATTTTGTAGGCAGTTGCCGCGAGCATTGTAGGAACGGCTAAGAAGAAAGAAAATTCGGCAGCGGCACTTCTTGTCAGTTTTTGCTGCATGCCACCGATAATTGAAGCGGCGCTTCTGCTAACGCCCGGAATCATAGCTATGCATTGCCAGATGCCAATACCGATAGCGCTGGTTATCGTAACTTTTTCTTCTTTATCTATTTTAGGTTTTCTAAAAAAATTATCAATGAAGACCAACACTATGCCTCCTGCCAATAAAGAAATAGCAACGGTACGAGAGCTTTCCAATAACAAATCTATCTTCTTTGAAAACAAAAATCCGAGAACCAAGGCAGGTACTACGGCAAAACACAGTTTAATATAGAAATTAAGGTTTTTTAAATTAAAAAATTTCTTATGGTAGAGTACCACTACCGCAAGAATGGCACCTAACTGGATAGCGACAGTGAATACCTTGATAAAATCTGTTTCCGTAAGGCCGAGAAATTTTTCTGTTATAATCATGTGCCCGGTGGAAGAGATGGGCAGGAATTCCGTAAGGCCTTCTACTATGGCAATAATGATGGTTTGAATAATATCCATTTTGGTCTTTTTAGCTTCGCAAAAATAAAAAATGCGAAGTAAGAAACTTCGCAGTTTATGTTAAATACATTTCAGGAATTATTGCTGGCTATCCTGCCTGGGTTTTTTCATTATGGCCACTATTTCTATGATAAGGCCGATAACGATTAGGGCGGGTGCAATGGTAATGCGGGTGGTACTATAGATTTCCGCATCATTGAATTTAGTGGGGTCGGGGCTTTTTCCACCGGACATCAGCAGGAATCCTATAGCCATAACAACCACCCCGGCAAGCATGAGCAAATAATTTTGTTTGTCAAATAAATTGCCTGTATTGGGTGTGGGTTGTTTTTTTGTTGTACTCATTTTGTTTCTCAGATTTGATATGCAAATAAAAGTAATAAAATTGATTCGGTTGAAAATTAATTAATACAAATCGTCCAGTTTCATTTTCAGGTATTTAAGAACAGACCGGTTGGTGCTGACCAGCGAAATAGTAATGCCCAGTACCAGTATGCCTATCATTATGATTGCCATGTTCTTGCTATCTCTCAGCAATTTGATCCACGGGACAAATTTTTCAACCAGTAAAATAAAGAGAACCACACCTAGCATTGCTATTAATGCAGCAATGAGGCCATTGATTATAGCACGGATGTTTAATGGCTGGGTGATAAAGCTTCTGGTGGCACCTACCATTTGCATGGTTTTTATAAGGAATCGGTTGCTGTACATGGCAAGCCTGATGGTATTGTCGATAGAAATGATAACGATGATCGATAATATTATAGCAAATACGAGTATGCCGGCTGCTATATATTTGGTGTAGGAACTTACATAATTGACCGTTTCTTTTGGGTATTGAAAGTCGGACATGATCCTGCCACCGTAATTGCTCTCCAGATTGTTTTGCAGTACGGCAATGCTGTCTTTGTTCATGTAATCTGACTTGACATAGAAATCAATGCTTTCCGGCAGGGGCGAATTTTCAAGGAATTTTTTCCATGTTGTATCGTTCTCTGCATTCCATTTGGCGGTAGCTTTAGCTTTATCAATATATTCTACATTTTTCAGGTAAGGTATTGCTTTAATGTAGTTGAACAGGCTGTCAATTTGTTTTTTGCTGGCAGAGCGCTGCAGGTAAGCATGTACCTGGATGTTCTCGCGGAACATCTCTCCGGACTTCTTTAAGTTCAGGAATAACCAGCCAACGATTCCAAAGAGGAACAATACAAGCGAAACACCGATGATAGCATAGGCGTAAGAGGGCTTACTTCTTTTGGCTGATGCACTGGAGCTTGATTTTCCGAACTGAGACATAATCTGTTGTTTTCGATAGTTGTTTTGAATATTATTGACAAGGCTTGGGCAAAAATAAAGGATTTTAGCTGCTTTAGCGTACTTTTGCCAACCACAATTCTGCGTTATTGCAAATATATTTTCATTGGTATAAAAATGGAGATAAGGGACTGTTAAAATACACTGTTTTTTGTACTGATGATAGTAGTACCGGAGTACAAGTGTGCGACGCCAATGTGGCTGAAGCACAGGTGATGCCGGGGCCAAAATCAAATAAAAAAACGCCGTTGGCGGAATCTGAATATATGGAGTATAAGTTTACCGATATTGAAAGGAAATGGCAGCAATACTGGAAAGATAATAAGTCTTACCAGGTCGGCAATAAAAGTGATAAGCCTAAGTTTTATGTACTGGATATGTTTCCATACCCGAGCGGGGCAGGCCTACATGTAGGACACCCGCTGGGATATATTGCCAGTGATATATACGCTCGTTATAAACGGCTGAAGGGGTATAATGTATTGCACCCGATGGGTTATGACAGTTTTGGATTGCCTGCAGAACAATATGCTCTGGAGACAGGGCAGCATCCTGCAATAACTACCGAAAACAATATTGCTACTTTTCGCAGCCAGTTGGACAAGGTTGGTTTTTGTTTTGACTGGGACAGGGAAGTTCGTACCAGTGATCCGGGATATTACCGATGGACACAATGGATATTCCTGCAGCTTTTCAACAGTTGGTTTAACCGTAAGGTGCAAAAGGCGGAAAAGATTGATACGCTGGTGAAAATATTTGAGGCAGAGGGCAGTATGAGCCTCTGGCCGATGAACCATGTGCCTTTTACGGCTGCCGAATGGGGGCTGTTTGACGAAAAAAAACGTCAGGAAATACTGATGGAATACCGGTTGGCATTCTCTTCTTACGGAGAGGTAAACTGGTGTGAGGCGCTTGGGACCGTACTGGCTAATGACGAAGTGATAAACGGCGTGAGCGAACGGGGAGGGTACTCGGTGGAGAAGAAAAAAATGCGCCAGTGGTACCTGCGGATTACGGAATATGCCGATAGGTTGCTGGAAGGGCTTACCCGAATTGAATTCAGTGATGCGATGAAGGAGATGCAGAAGAACTGGATAGGGAAGAGCCAGGGTGCGGAAATAGATTTTTTGATTAAGGGTACCGGGGAAAAAATGCGGGTATATACGACTCGCCCGGATACTATTTTCGGGGTAGACTTTATGGTGGTGGCGCCTGAACATGAATTGCTGGAAAAGATTACTACACCAGGCCAAAAAAAGGATATAGATGCGTATTTGCAATATGTAAAAAGTAGGAGCGAACGGGAACGGATATCCGAAGTTAAACAAGTTACCGGGTGTTTTACAGGTGCTATGGCTGTGCATCCGTTTACGGGAAAAGATATACCGGTATGGACGGCCGAATATGTATTGGCGGGGTATGGCACTGGTGCAATCATGGCTGTGCCCTGTGGCGACCAGCGTGATTTTCTTTTTGCCCGTCATTTCGATATTCCCATTACCAATATTATCGGCGATTTTTTTAGTGGAGAAGAAGCCAATCCTTCCAAGGAGGCAATATTACATAATTCGGATTTTATGGATGGTATGCTGATGAAAGAGGCAATAAATGTAGCTGTGGACAAAATAGAGTTGCTGGGTATTGGCAAGAGACAGGTGAATTACCGGATGCGTGATGCCGGATTCAGCCGCCAGCGTTATTGGGGCGAGCCCTTCCCTGTCTTCTGGACAGACGGTATAGCAGTTCCTTTGGATACCTCCGAATTACCGCTTGAATTACCACATGTAGATAAATATGGCCCCGGACCAATGGGCGAAGGGCCTTTAGCAAATATTACCGAATGGGTCAATACACCTTCGGGTAGAAGGGAAACTTCTACCATGCCGGGTTATGCAGGGTCTTCCTGGTATTTTCTCAGGTATATGGACCCGAACAATACAGAAACATTTTGCAGCCGCGAAGCGAGTGATTACTGGAGCCAGGTAGACCTTTATATCGGAGGTACGGAACATGCAGTAGGGCACCTGTTATATAGCCGTATGTGGACAAAAGTTTTGCACGACCTTGGATATATCGGTTTTGACGAACCTTTTAAAAAACTGGTAAATCAGGGAATGATACAGGGAAGTAGCAGGTTTGTGTACAGGCAAAGAGGCACGGAAACATTTCTTTCCGTAAATATGGCAAAAGAACTTAAAATGGAAAATATTGACGCAATACATGTTGATGTTAATTTTGTGGATGGAGTGGAATTGGATATTGACGCTTTCAAAAAATGGAAAAGCGGGGAATATGCAAATGCGCAATTTGTACTTGAAAACGGAAAATATATTTGTGGAGTGGAGACTGAGAAAATGTCGAAGCGGTATTTTAATACAGTAGATCCGCGGATACTTTGTGAAAAATACGGAGCCGATACCTTCCGTATGTACGAAATGTTCCTCGGCCCTGTTGAGCAGAGCAAACCCTGGGATACTAAAGGGATAGAAGGTGTACACCGTTTTTTGCGCAAACTATGGCGTTTGTTTTTCGACGAAGTAAAGGGAAAAGTATGGACAGATGAAAAAGCTACAGATGCCGAACTAAAGATATTGCATCGTACAATCAGGAAAATAGATATAGATACGGAAAATTTCAGCTATAACACCGCTGTAAGCGCTTTCATGGTTTGTGTAAATGAAATGATGGATTTGCAATGCCGTAAAAAAGAGATATTACAGCCGCTTCTGGTATTATTGGCTCCTTATGCACCGCATATTGCGGAAGAGCTCTGGCATGAATTAGGAAATGGGGCATCTGTGCTGGATGCTACCTATCCATTGTGCGAAGAAAAATACCTGTTGGAAACGGAAAAAGAATATCCCGTATCCGTAAACGGCAAATTACGTACAACAATCCTGTTGGGGTTGGAAGTAGCACCTGAAGAAGTAGAGAGGGCGGTGTTGGCAAACGAAATAGTACAGAAATGGCTGGATGGAAAACCGCATAAAAAAATCATTTTTGTAAAGAACAAAATGGTGAATGTAGTAGTATAGTTTTTCGCCTCACGGCAAATACCAGTGAAATTGTTAAAATATTCGTATTCAAAACAAAATCTTATCTTAGGGAGTAGTTTTGCCCCTACGTTTAAAAAATATTCATGCAGATAGAGCCAGGTAAATTATTAAGTACCATTAATGGTCCCGTTGATCTGAAAAAGCTGAACCGGGAACAGTTACACCAGGTATGTAGCGAACTGCGTCAGTATATTATAGATGTGGTAAGTGTGCACGGAGGCCATTTTGGCGCCAGCCTGGGTGTTGTGGAGCTTAGTGTGGCATTGCATTATGTATTTAACACACCCTATGATCAACTGGTATGGGATGTAGGCCATCAGGCTTATGGGCATAAGATACTTACCGGTCGCCGGGATGTTTTTCCTACTAACAGAAAATAAAATGGGATAAGCGGTTTCCCTAAAAGAAGTGAAAGCGAATACGATACTTTTGGCGTAGGGCATTCTTCTACCTCTATCAGCGCTGCACTCGGCATGGCTATGGCTT
>CAZKPH010000051.1:3317-9769 GCA_964554605.1 uncultured Ferruginibacter sp. | reverse complement strand
TTTATTGGACGGCAAATATAATTCTCATAGGCAATACAGCTAGACTGATTTTTGAAATAAATTATAAAACAGCGCAAAGCTGTGCCTGTATTATTGCGTAGCTCCGTTCAGGAACTCAATAAAAGGTTTCATAACTTCAAAATACTGAAGCGTTTTTTTAAGGAGGGTCTTATCCGTAAGCTCAACATCGGAGAGTGTATGCGAAACGATAAATCCCTTCATTTTTAAATATTCGATTGCCGGATTGTTGTCATCATATCCTTTCGGAGGTCGGGAAAGGGTTTCTGCTCCTTCAATCCCTTCCGGGAAATATTTTTTAAATTTCTTATCGGAAATGATCTTTTTCCAGTTTCCGAAATTATAATCTATTTCCTGCCTTATTTGGGCCAGTTGAGGAGGCATAGGCATATAAAAGCCACCGGCAAGAAAGCTGTTGCCAGGTTCACAATGAAAATAATACCCGGCAGCGCTTATTTTCTTCCCTCCTGCAGTAATGGATGCCCCCATATTGATTTTGTACGGGCTTTTGTCTTTCCCGAATCTGATATCCCTGTTAATCCGGAAAATGCAATTCTTTCCATCCAGCGAATCTAAGGACGCATCGAATAAAGCAGCGCCTTTAATGAGGTTATTGATAAAGGTAGAGAAATCACCTTTTGCATTCTCATAGTCATTCTGGTTTTTGTCAAACCATTCTTTATTATTATTATTTTTGAGGTGCTTTAGGAAATCAAGAGTGGATTTTTGAAGCATATTTTTCTTTCAAAAATAATAAATAAAAAAAGGAATTGAATCGATCAATTCCTTTTCCATAAGAGCCAGGTGAGTTATTTTACTTTTGCCCAATTTTCGCCGCTTTTTATCCTGTACAGCGTCATTTCACTTACACCATATTTTGCCGCTAATTGTTTGTATGTGAGTTTGCGCTTCGGGTTTTTAATAATCTCTTTGATTGTTTTTACCTGGTTTATATTCAGTTTCAGACCTTCTGTTTTGTTAGCCTGCCTTTTTTTATAAGCTATCTTTTGCGGGCTTTTTTGTTGATGTGTGGCTACTTCTTCCAGCGTTGCCCATTTTAGGTTTTTAAAGTGGTTGTCGCTTTTTTTGTGATTGATATGGATCACAAATTTTTGTTTTGGGGATGTTTTTTTGCAGAAAAGCTTTGCAACTTCCCTATGCAGGTAGATAGTTCCATTTCCCTTCTCCAGGTGGAGGTTAAGAGTTCTGTATCCTGATGTAAGAGATCCGCTCAGGAGCTTGCCATCATCAAGAGAAGAAGAATAACTGGCGGCGCGGCCGAAAGAAGAAACCGCATATTTCTTACGGAGTTGTTTATATCCGCTAAACTGCAATTGTTTCCAAGTTTCGCCTGGAATTTTCTTAATCATAGTGAAATGATTTATTAGTGTATGATAACGATAATTCGGATTATCATAAAATTGTTGGTTATGGGAGAATTACCTTGATATAAATATAAAAAAACTTTTTGGCTATTTTCTAATCAAATTCAAAAAATCTTCTTCTGACAGGATTTTGATTGTATTGATTTTTTTTGCTTTTTCTAACTTGCTGCCAGCATCTTCACCGACAACTAAATAATTAAGTTTGCTGCTCACGCTTCCGGCAATAGTACCTCCCTTTTCCTCAACAATTGCTTCGGCCTGGTTTCTCTTAAGGTTTAAAAGGGTACCGGTAAATAAAAAACTTTGCCCTGCAAGGCTACCTGTGAGGGGTAACTGTTTTTTCTCGTTAGAGAGTGAAACGCCAGCCCCTTCCAGCTTTTTAAGCATTGCTAGGTTATCATCATTATGGAAGAAGCTAAAGATGCTTCGGGCTACTTTTACTCCTACATCTTCCATATTTTGCAGTTCTTCTTCCGACAGATGTAGGAAATCGAAAATGTGCCCTACGGCATTAGCAAGCGTTTTGGCGGTTGTTTCTCCAACATATCGGATACCCAAACCAAAAATGAGCCTGTTGAGGGGCTGTTTTTTTGCTTGGTCGATAGCCTGGCGCAAATTGTCCACAGATTTTTTCCCAAATCCGTCCATTTGAGAAATCCTTTCATAGTCTAGTGAAAAGATGCCTGGTATGTCTTTCAACAAGCCAGTTTCAAAGAATTTTCTAACATTAGCTTCTCCAAAACTTTTAATATCCATTGCATCTTTACTCACGAAATGAATGATTTTTTCTACAACTTGTGCTTCGCAGTTAATGTTTATACACCTCCACACCGCTTCATCTTCAGACTTAAACAGATCGTCGCCGCATACAGGGCATTGTTTTGGGAAAATGATTGCTGTTTGTGTTCCATCACGCAGTTCCGATAACGGCCTTACAATATAGGGAATTACGTCCCCGGCTCTTTCTACTAAAACGGTATCGCCTATACGCAGGTCTTTTTCTTTTACTACATCTTCGTTAAACAATGAAATAGACGATACGGTAACGCCTCCGATGGGGATTGGTTCTATTTTAGCTACCGGTGTAATACTTCCGGTGCGCCCTATCTGGAATTCTACTTTTAGTAATTTGCTTTTTGCCTGCCTGGCCTGGAATTTATAGGCAATGGCCCATCTTGGATGATGTGTGGTCATTCCTAGTTTTTCCTGAAGGGATAATTGATTTACTTTAATAACCATGCCATCAATTTCATAAGGCAGTATATCTCTCTTTTGCTCATATTCATTCACAAAATCAATAACAGAATTAATGTCTTTCACGACTTTCATTTCCTTTATCGGGCTCTTAAACCCCAATTCCCATAACATTTTTATCATTCCGAAATGTGTGGCCGGTATGCTGGTACGGCCTTTATCTGTTGAATAGTAGCTGATATGGTATAAAAAAGCCTCCAGGTTGCGCTTTTTAACTTCAAGAGGGTCTTTCATTCTTAAAGAACCGGCGGCAGCATTGCGAGGATTGGCAAGGGGAGGAAGGTTTTGTTCTGATAACAGGTCATTGTATTTCTTGAAATTAGTTTTATTCATCAATACTTCTCCACGGATTTCTATTTGGTGGATTCCCAGGGCAGAAAAGGGAGCGGATAAAGGAACGGTCCTTAACTGTTTCAGGTTATTGGTTATTTCATCGCCTTCAAGCCCATTCCCTCTGGTAATGCCTCGTAGCAACAAGTCATTGTCATATACCAAAGATATGCTGGCCCCGTCGAATTTTGGTTCAATGCAATATTCTACTTCCGGCATATCAGCCAATTCTTTTATTTTTCTATCCCAATCCGTCAGGTCGTCAGGGTTATAGCTGTTTTCCAGGCTTAACATTGGTACCAAATGCTGTGTAGTGGCAAATGTGGAATTAAGGCTGCTCCCAACACGTTGCGTCGGAGAATCGGCCGATATTAATTGCGGAAAATCCTTTTCGATTTTCTGTAATTGTTTGAAAAGCGCATCATATTCGTAATCACTAATAAGCGGTTCATTGAGGATATAGTACCTGTATTCGTGAAATTGCAAAATGGCCCTCAATTCATTCAATACAGTTGGGCTTAACTGTTCTCCTTTGGCGGCCCTTGCCAGGAAGTCTGTTGTTATCCCCTGCATTTTCATTAATTCCTCGTGGGTATGCATGTTGTTTTATTAGTTTTTTAAATAACCGTTACTTCTTGTAAATCACTATCGGGAACTAAAAATACACAAACTCTTTTTAAGATTTAATAAACAATTCATGGTTGTTTGTGAGAATGTGTGTATTTTACACAACAAATTGCTTGTTATGAAGAAAAATGCCTTGTTTTTGTTATGTTTTTTGGCCGTTCATTTTGCCTTGAATGCACAGTTGTTGACTTGGTCTTCACAGTTTCCGACATATAATTCGCAAATAACCATTACGTTGCAGGATGCTTCTAAAGGAAATGGGGCACTTGCCGGAAATACAACCGGCCCCATATATGTTCATATCGGCCTAATTACAACAACCAGTTCGAGTTCTACTGCATGGCAGGGCGCCCCGGTATGGCTTACAAATACAAGCCAGTATCAGGCAACTTTGGTGAACGGGAAATGGACATTTACTTTAACTCCCAGTACTTTCGCCTGGGGAACTAATCCGGGAATAAGCGGTACTCCGTTAAAAATTGCTATTTTATTCAGGGATGCAGCAGGGAATAAAGTGCAGAAAAATGCGGATGGAACCGATATGTATGTACCCTTATATTCTTCTTCCACAGGAAATTATATTCAGATCACACAACCTAACCGGGTGCCTACATTCAATATGGGTTATGAAACCATAAGCGCTACGGCGGGGTCTTCTGTACCTGTCACGGCAGTTTCTTCTGTTAGCGGGAACCTGGCTCTCTCATTGAACGGGACAACTTTCGCCTCAACTACCGGAACATCAGTAACGGGAACAGCAATAGCTGTGAGTGGCTCTAACCAGGTAATTGCTTCTTTGAATGGGGTTGCATTTGATACACTTAATTTCTACGTATCTGTAGCCACAGTTGTAAAAGACCTGCCTGCTAATGTCAAAGAAGGGATCAATTATTATAATTGTTCAGATTCGGTTACACTGGTATTATATGCACCCAACAAAACCAGTTGCATGCTTATCGGGGATTTTCCCGGAAGCAACTGGCTATCGCAATCTCAATACCAGATGTATAAAACCTCAGATGGCAACTATTATTGGATAACAGTCCATGGACTTACTGCCGGTACGGAGTATGCTTATCAGTATATAGTTGACAATAGTATTTATATTGCTGACCCTTATGCTGAGAAAATACTGGATCCGTGGAATGACCCTCATATCAACCCTAATTCTTACCCGAATTTGAAGTCTTATCCTTCCAATGCAAATGTTTCGTCCGGCAAAAATGGTTATATAAGTGTACTTCAGGTTTGTGGGCCACAATATACATGGGCCGTACCTAATTTTACAAAACCAGATAGTAAACAACTGATTATATATGAGTTATTGGTAAGGGATTTTGCAAAACTAAACCCTCCCGGATCCGGGTATGACAGCATAGGTAATTACCAGGTAATTATCGATTCCATCAATTACTTTAAAAGGCTGGGAATAAATGCTATTGAATTGCTACCGGTACAGGAATTCAGCGGTAACCAGAGTTGGGGATATAATCCTACATTTTATTTTGCTGCAGATAAAGTATACGGAACAAAGAATAAGCTGAAAGAATTGATAGATACGTTGCATAAAAACGGAATTGCGGTAATACTTGATGTTGTTTTCAACCAGGAAGATGCTTCCATGACCCCACACGGAAAATTGTATTGGGATGCAACAAATAGCCGGCCGGCTAGTAATAACCCATGGCTAAATCCTGTTGCACCACATTTGTATGGTGTTTTTCAGGATTGGAACCACAGTTCCGCCGCCACTCAATATTTTGTGAAACGCAATCTTGAATTCTGGTGCAGCGAATACAAAATAGACGGGTTCCGATTTGACCTTGCAAAAGGGTTTACACAGAATTCCGGTACGGAATCCAGCTATGATGCAAGTAGGGTTGGGTATTTTCAAATGTATAAAAACTACGTTAACGGTAAAGGGTACTCGCCATATTTTATTCTTGAGTTTTTAGGTGCCCTTGGTGAGGAACAGACTTATGTAAACAGTGGAATGTTCCCTTGGAGAAATCTGAATGGGCAATACGGGCAATGCACTATGGGATATAACTCTAATGATGATATTGGCCCCGTAATGTGGAACTACAACAATCAGGTGTCCGGCCCGGGCCTGGTGGGGTATATGGAAAGCCATGATGAAGAAAGGGAAATGTATAGAAATCTTAGTTATGGCAATTACAGCGGGACTTATAATATTAAAACTTTATCAACAGCACTACAGCGTATGGAAGCTGCCGGAGCATTGTTCTTTACTGTACCGGGCCCTAAAATGCTGTGGCAGTTTGGTGAGATGGGATATGATTATTCGGTTAATTATGGAGGATCAAATGTATCGAATAAACCTCCTCGTTGGGATTACCTGAATGATGCTAACAGGAAACATCTGTTTGATACATGGTCTGCAATGATAAAATTCAGGATAAATAATCCTTCTATATTTACAAATACCCCTACTACATATTCCCTTGGCAGTGGTTTTGTAAAATCCTTCCAGATTGGGGAATCTGATATTAATGGCGTACAAGTTGTTGCACTAGCCAATTTTGGTGTTAGTAATCAAACAGTATCGATTAATTTTCAAAAAACCGGGAATTGGAAAAGTTATATCAGTAATGGCTCCGGTACCGGGTTGAATGGCTCTACGGGAACGGCTTTTTCATTGTCTTCAACTTCTCAAAGTATTACACTCCAACCGGGTGAGTATCATATTTACGTAAGTGTTCCTAATTGTACACCGCCGGCTGCTCCGTCTGTTACAGCAGGTGCGGCAACTACGTTTTGTGCGGGTGGTAGTGTAGTGTTGACATCATCTGCTGCATCTGGGAATCAATGGTATAA
>CAZKPH010000051.1:0-3217 GCA_964554605.1 uncultured Ferruginibacter sp. | reverse complement strand
CCTATACTGCAACAACTTCGGGTAGTTATACGGTAACAACAACTTCAGGTGGGTGTACTTCAGCGCAGTCGGTTGCTAAGGTTGTTACGGTAAATGCAGTACCCTCTGCACCGGTAATCAGTGCAGGTACGGCAACTACGTTTTGTGCGGGTGGTAGTGTAGTATTGACATCATCTGCTACATCTGGGAATCAATGGTATAAAGACGGGAACATATTAAGCACGGAAACAGGAGTTACCTATAGTGCAACTATTGCTGGCAGCTATACCGTTACTGCAACCACATCGGGTTGTACATCAGTACAATCTGGTGCAAAAGTTGTTACAGTCAATGCGATACCAGTAATTGGCGGAGTAGTGGCTACAAATACTACTTCATGTGGGTCATCTACCGGGTCAATAAAATTAACGGGGTTGTCTTCTTCTGTTCAGTATAGCGTTAGTTACACGAAAGGGACAACAACGACATTAAATTTAACAAGCGATGCATCTGGCAATGTTATAATTCCGAATTTACCGGCGGGTTCATATACTGGCATAACGGTAAGTGTAAGCGGGTGTAGTTCGTCAGCTTCCACAGCATCAATAAGTGATCCGGGTTCGCCTACTGCACCAGTAATCAGTGCAGGTACGGCAATCACATTTTGTTCGGGTGGTAGTGTAGTGTTGACATCATCTGCTGCATCTGGGAATCAATGGTATAAAGACGGGAGTATATTAAATGGAGAAACGGGAGTTACCTATACTGCAACAACTTCGGGTAGTTATACGGTAACAACAACTTCAGGTGGGTGCACTTCGGCACAATCAACCGCAAAAACAGTAACAGTAATTGATAACCCTTCTGCACCATTTATAAGTGTAACACAGCCAACCTGTACGGTATCCACGGCAACATTGACGGTTACATCTTCTACAAGCGGTTTGAGTTTCAGTAAGGATGGGGTTGATTATAGTAATACAACAGGAGTGTTTGCAAATATAGCAGCGGCATCGTCTTACAGCATTACAGCAAAAAATTCAAGCGGTTGTATTTCACCATCGGCAACAGGCACTGTCAATACCCAGCCGGCAACCCCTTCTGTGCCAGTTGTGAGTGTAACACAGCCAACCTGTACGGTATCCACGGCAACATTGACGGTTACATCTTCTACAAGCGGCTTGAGTTTCAGTAAGGATGGGGTTGATTATAGTAATACAACGGGAGTGTTTGCAAATATAGCAGCAGCAACTTCTTACAGCATTACAGCAAAAAATTCAAGCGGTTGTATTTCCCCATCGGCAACAGGCACGGTTAATACCCAGCCGGCAACCCCCTCTGCACCAGTTATAAATGTAACACAGCCAACCTGTACGGTATCCACAGCAACATTGACGGTTACATCTTCTACAAGCGGCCTGAGTTTCAGTAAGGATGGGGTTGATTATAGTAATACAACAGGAGTGTTTACAAATATAGCAGCGGCATCTTCTTACAGCATTACAGCAAAAAATGTAAGCGGTTGTATTTCACCATCGGCAACAGGTACCATAAATACCCAGCCGGTAGTCCCTGTAGCGCCTATTGTGTCTTCTTTAACTTATTGTAAAAACGCTACAGCTTCAGCCCTGTCAGCCATCGGCAGTAATTTAAATTGGTATACGTCATTAACCGGAACAGGGACAACAATTGCACCCGTTCCTTCTACAACATCAGTCGGGACAGTAACATATTATGTTACACAGTCAAATGAGTGTGGCGAAAGCCCAAAAGCAAGCTTGACTGTTACTGTTTCCGAATTGCAGGCTCCTGTGAATCTACAGGAGAGTGAAATAACAAATAATACGGCAATACTTTCCTGGGATGCCGTTTCCGGGGCCGTTTCCTATACTGTACAATATAAGGAAACCGGCAGTAGTATATGGATGACATCAACGGTAAATAATACATCTACTAATTTAACTGGTTTGAACCGGGCAACAACTTATATATGGAAAGTAAGTGCTAATTGTAGCGGATCGTTGACTGGGGCTTATTCGTCTGAGGCGCAATTTGCAACGGCATCTTACATTATCAATAATATTAAGAACGGCCTTGGCATTATGGTATATCCTAATCCTGCCATTAATACAAGCAAGATTGCCTATATTATTCCGGCAACCGATATCTGTACTATAGTTTTGTACAATTCTATTGGTCAAAAGGTAAGAGTAGTGCTAAGTCAGAATCAACAGCCCGGCCAATATGAGATTCCAATGGCTGATATATTGAAAACAATATCTAATGGGATATATATATTAGAAATAAGACAAGGTGTTTTCACAAACTATACTAAATTTATCAAACCTTAGCGCTTAATTTTGTTACAAAATCAATTCGTATGGAAGCGGTACAAAAAAAGAATAATATTGATATTCACACTAAAACACTTCAGACTATACAGTCTGAAGTAGAACACAACAACCGGATTGCATTATCTGTCGATTGTGTGATATTTGGGTTTGATGAAAACAAGTTGAAAGTGCTGCTGATACGAAGCGATTTGACTAAATATAAAGGAAGGTGGTCTTTATTGGGCGACCTGGTAAAACCCAATGAAGATCTTCGGTTCTCTGCTTACCGGATTCTGAAACAGCGTACCGGTTTAAGCGATGTGTATCTTGAGCAAGTTCACACTTTTGGAGCCGTTAATCGCCACCCTGCCGGCAGGGTTGTAACGGTTGCCTATTGTTCGCTTATAAATGTCCAGCACCATAAATTGAATATTTTAGACAATGAATTACACTGGCATGATGTAAAAAGTGTTAAAGACCTGGCATTTGACCATCAACAGATATTTGAGACCTGCTATGAAAGGCTTCAAAAAAGGGTACAGGAGCATCCATTGGGTTTCAGCCTGTTACCAAAAAAGTTTTCATTACGTGATCTCCAGAATTTATATGAAGCAATTTTAGATATAAAGATGGATCGCCGGAATTTCCGGAAAAAATTCTTTTCGATGGATTTTTTGATCGATTTAGGCGAAATGGAGCAAGATGTTCCGCACCGTCCAGGTAAATTGTATAAGTTCAATTATGAGAAATATGAGAAGAAAAAGAAAAAATGGAGTGGTATTGATTTTTAGTAGAACTTAAGCAGCAAAAAGCCTTCTTTTTTTGTCTTACTGAATGTTCCCCAGAGTTGTTAATTATTGAAAAAAATTTTAAAATAAAACTTTAACAAAGTTTTGATAATTAAA
>CAZKPH010000050.1:0-9968 GCA_964554605.1 uncultured Ferruginibacter sp. | reverse complement strand
ATTATCAAATACGGCATAATAAGGAATGGAAGATGCGGTAAGATTTTTTCCTTTCAGGAAATTGAAACCTAATATCAGCAAAACAATTGCAACAGATGTCAGAGCCCCTATTTTTGTTTCGTCGGAAATATTCATTGCAGCATTAATTAGGGCTCAAAAATACAATTCTCGCCGTTAAAAAAGGTATTAAATATATGTGAAAGGAGCTTTAAAGTATAAATGGCGATTAATTAGTTAGCCGGTTTCGGGTTTTCCAATTGTTCTTTATATCTCTTAACTGCCCTGGCAATGCATTCTGCCAGTTCCTGCTGCCCTTTTTCACTATTGAGGTATCGTTCGTCATCGTAATTATTGATAAAGCCGGTCTCGATAAGTATTGCCGGCATATTTGTAGCCTGCAATACCCAAATTCCTTTCTGGCGTTGGTTCAAGCCATAAGTGATTCGTCCGGTATTGGCAATTTCTTCATCCACAAGGGATCCCAGCCTGATGCTTTTCTCCTGGTACCGTTTAGCGTAAATGGCTATTATCGGCCTCCATTCGGGGCTATTCACATCAATAGCATTTGTAACAGAATCTGCATTATCACTCATCTCTATATTATAATCTTCTTCATTATTGATTATAGCTTTCAGCTTATCGCTTGTTTTATGTGCGGCAAATATCCATACACTGCTACCACTTCTTTCAAGCGGCAATTTATAATAATGATATACAGGCTCTTCTACAGTGTAGGGTGTGGAAATTTTTTTCTTCTTCCTGCCTTTGCCTTTGTAGGTGATCTTATATCGGGTAACCATATGTGTGCCTACCTGCCTTCTGGCAGTTTTTAGAGGGCCGGAATCTGCATGTATACAAATAAAAAGGTCGCCCTTGTACTGGTTAGCTAACCTGGCTTTTTCTCTTACATCCTGGAAAATATCTGTGGTTCGGGTAGGGATTACAGAGACATCCGGTACAAGCTTCTTTATCTCATCTACTACTTTCAATGCAATACCCAGCGTTACATCTTTTTCCCTGCTTTGGAGCGATCCTTCGTATTGGCCGACAGCGCCAGCATCGGAACCACCATGCCCGGCATCTACAATGATCGTTTTCAATTTTTTCACAGTTTGTGCGGGGCTATTCAGCAGAAAGGCAAACAAGGTTAAGAAGACTATCAGGCCGGTTTTTTTCAAAAACATATAATTCCAGTGTTTGGGTTGGTTACTAATTATAATTTTCTTTACACTTTGTTGAGGCGATAATGTTTATTTTTGCCCCCGACGATAATGAACACTATCCACAAAGGTAAGGCAAAATACATTTCTGTATTATGGGTCATACTGTCGGTAATGGCTTTAGAAGCAGTTACGGCCGGTATGTGGTACCGTACTTTTCATTTTACAACGCTTTCCTCTGCAATAAGAGATACTGTGCCGGATTCCGCCAAAGTGATTTCCAAAATAGGTGCCGAAAAAATACCAGGGGAGGATTCTAACATTTTTTTACCAACTGTAGATACATTTCATGTTAAAATGTCCCGGGATTCACTGGATGCTCCGGTTATATACCATGCCGATGATTCAATGGTATATGATGTGGCTTCCGGAAAGATCTTATTATATGGGAAAAAAGCATCCTCCTCTTACAAAGATAATTTACTTACTGCTCCGGGTATTGAATATGACCAGCATACAAACCTGATAACCGCTTCTATAATGAAGGATACGCTTGGCAAGGTAATTTCATATCCTACTTTTCAGCAGAAAGACTTTAAATCGATAAGCGATACAATACGGTTCAATATGAAAACAGGCAAGGGACTTACGAAAGGGACCTATACCCAGCAGGGGGAAATGTATGTGTACGGGGAAAAGATAAAGAAGGTAGACAACGAAGTTTTTTATGCCAAGAACGGCAGGTTCACTACCTGCAACCTGGATACGCCACATTTTGCATTTGTAAGCAGGAAGATTAAATTCCGGAACAATAAATTCGCAATTACGGGGCCAGTTCATCCGGAAATCGAAGGCATCCCGTTGCCATTATATTTGCCCTTTGGCATCTATCCGTTGTCTCAGGGCAGGCATTCCGGGCTGATTGCCCCGGCTTTCACTGCCAATGACCAGTTGGGGTTAGCTTTGCAGGGGCTTGGTTATTATAAAGTACTGAACGATTATTGGGATGTGACGTTGAAAGGGACAATTTATTCCTATGGCGGATGGACGGCTACTGCCAGCCCAAGATATTATAAACGGTATCATTATACCGGAAATATGATCATCGACTATCAGCGATTTAAGTACAATTTTAAAGGCGATCCGGATTATTCTTCCAGTAAGACCTTCAATATCCGATGGACGCATAGTATGGATAGTAAAGCCAGGCCAGGAGTTAGTTTTAGCGCCAACGTGAATGCAGGAAGCAGTAAATTCAATTCGCTTGTGCCAGGTAACCCTATGCGTAATTATTCGAACCAGTTAAGCTCTACCATTCAATATGCCAAAATATGGAAGGATAAGCCTTTTAATATTTCTATTAATGCCAGTCATAATCAGAATACGGTACAGCGGGTCATTAATGTTACATTGCCAGATCTTTCATTTAATGTGAATACTTTGTATCCATTTCGGAGAAAAGACCCTGTGGGGCAGCTTAAGTGGTACGAGAACATTGGATTTGCCTTGAACTCCAATGTGAGGTCAATGACATCTTTTTCTGATGATACGGCAGTGGACAAACGCCCGATTTTTAGCCAGATATCGAAGAACCTTCAATGGGGTGGCACACACAATGTGCCGATATCGCTGTCACTGCCGCAGATAGGGCCATTCCAGGTGTCGCCTAGTGTTAGTTATGCTGAACACTGGTATCAACAGAAGACATTCTACAGTTGGGATGATACAAACAGAAAGTTGGATACAACTATCAATAAAGGTTTCTATTCCGCCAGGGATATGTCATTCGGAGTAGGGGTGTCTACGCGTATTTTTGGTATGTTCGGTTTCAAAAAAGGCGCTAAAGTGGAAGCTATCCGGCATGAGATCCGCCCGTCGATAAGCGTGAGTTATAAACCCGATCTGAACAGTCGTTTTTTTTATACTACGCAGGTTGATACATTTGGGAGGAAAAACCGGCTGTCTGTTTTTAATGGCTCACTGGCCGGGGCCTTTGGGGAAGGAGTCTACGGAGGCATCGGGTTCGGCATTGATAACAATCTGCAGATGAAAGTACGCAACAAAAAAGATACTACTGCGGAAGGCTCCAAAAAAATTACTTTACTGGATGGGCTTAGTCTTAGCGGTAGTTACAACTTGCTTGCCGATTCTTTTCAATTAAGTACATTAAGCCTTAGTGCCCGTACCAGCCTTTTTGATAAAGTGAATATCACCGCCGGTGCCACTCTCGATCCGTATGATGTCAATGCAAAAGGGCAGCGTATCAATACTTTTCTCTGGAAAAGGAAGCCGATATCTCTCGGCCGTATGACCAGCGGGAATATATCCCTTGCTACTCAGTTTCAGGGCGGAAATGATAAAAAGAAAAAGGCTAATGCCAATAGTGGGGTTAACGGGCAGCCTTACGATATGAATACTGGAATGCCGCTGGATGAGTACCAGACTGAACTTGCTTATATGAACAATAATCCCGGTGAGTTTGTGGATTTCAGTATACCGTGGTCTGTCAATTTTTCCTATTCGCTTCGTTATACCAAAACCGCAAGAACAAATGCCTACGGTTTCGAAAATAACCTTTACCAGGATATTAACTGGAATGCCACATTGGGGCTTACAGCCAAGTGGCAGTTGGGTATAAACGGGTTTTATAATATTACTACGAAAGACTTAGGCACCATTTCCATGTTTGTATCGAGAGATATGCATTGCTGGCAGATGGCGATCAACTTATCACCTGTTGGACGGTACCGCTATTTCAATATTACCATCAGCCCTAAATCGGGATTGCTCAGGGATCTTAAAATAAACCGTTCCAGGTATTTCTACGATTTGTAATTATCGCTTTGGGTTTATCTTTCTGCCTGTCCGCCTGTTTGTTGGGATGGGAATACAATATCTTTCATTTCATATTTATTGATTTTATCAATATGAATGGCCGTAGACATGGAGTTATTGCTTTTATGATACATGGGAACAAATTTTGCTCCTACAATGATCTCATCAAATGTATAGGATGACCTGGCTACCACAGTATTGCTAAACATGTCGTCGAATGCTTTCATGTACAGTAGTAATTCTCCTTTGGTATTCTTGAAATCTTCGGGGTCGAAGGTATAAAATGGGCTGTTCTCAGTAATAGGATGAACAATTGTCCAACTCAGTGCAAGCGAATTTACCTGTGCATATTCGAGCTCCAGTTGATAAAACCTATTGGTCATCTGGTCGTTATCTTCCCAGGTGATACCGGCATTCAGTTTGGCTTCTACATCCAGCAAGAGATTATTTTTATAAGTAGCCACCCTTATCATAAGGGCAATCCCGTCTTTGTACGGGGCAATCAGTGCATTTTCACTAAAGCGCATATAGGCTCTCGGTTTAGAAAATCTTCCGTAGAACAACCCCGTGGCAATAGCAAATGTCAGCAGGCCTAGTAAGGCTTCAAAAGCTGCAACAGTACTGGCCGTAAAGCCGACTGGGCTAATACGCCCGTAACCGACGGTTGTAAATGTTTGAGTACTGAAGAAATAGGCTTCGCCAAATTTTGCAGCCCATGTATCTGCAATGATACCAGCAAGATGTTCTGTCCCAATAAGCAGGTATATACAGGCAAAAGCGAAATTTATAGATGCGTAGAACAGAAGAATGATGCTGAAGAACTTCCAGGTGGGAATGCGTAACAGTGTATGGTACCAGCTAATGCTTTCCCAAAAACCCACACCCTTTTTTAGCACATTTGGAGTGCCGGTTTTGTTGATATAACGCCCGCCGTAATCGGATGCATTGGTACCAAAGCCACTGGAACTTGTAGCAGTAGCGCTGTTGTTTAATTTTCGAAGTATAGCCATAATGGTTTATTGAATTGATTCCAAAAATACCCATTGCATAAGCAGCCCGCCTCTTTCATCAAGCATTTCGTCTGCCAGGATACTTTTAAATTGAGTAAGATGGTTGTAGTCAACGACTTTCTTTCTTGGGATACTGTCTATAATCGTTATGGTATGGCTTTCACGGAATAATGGCAGGAGAGAGGGAGAAATGGATTTATCGTACGGATCGTGCAATTCAATGATCAGGTCACATTTTTTTAAATTGGGCACCGAAGCTGCCGTAAAGAGTTTTGCTTCGAAGCCTTCGCAATCGCATATAATAAGGCCTTTTTTCCCGAAAGGGAAATTGGCAAGCATAGCCGCATCGATGAATGTGCTGATTGATACGGTATTTTCAACGCAGTTTGCCTGTGCATTTTTCTGGCAAAGGAACCTCGCATGTGGGTCGTTATCGTATGCAAATACCTTTGCCACCGGGTACTTGCGTGCAAGGCCGATGGCATAGAAACCTTCCGCACTGCCAATATCAACTATTTCTGAATAAGATTTTCCGGCTATTTTTTCAAAAACAGGCGCCAGTTCATCTTCATAAGTGCCTGCCAATTTGGGGATAAGGGAACTGCCTGCCGATTCTGGAATGGCATATTTCAACCCTTTGAAAAAACCTGCCATAACACATCCGTCGTGAGCGATCTCCCTGCATATTTTTTTTTCCTGTATGTGCTTTGCCTTATTGGCCAGATGACGCAAAATATGAGAAGCTGCCCTGTTTGCATAGAGCGGATACAAAAGAGAATCTGCAAATCTCATAAGCGGTTTATACATGCCGGTATTTTTTTAAAGTACGATAAGGCAATTTAGCGCTTTCATAGAGGAATTGAAAAGGATGGTTTATAATTCTGCCTGCACCGGTAAGAAAAGAATCCAGGGAAGGATTGTTGCCCAGTGAAAAATAATAGTTTTCATAAAACTTAAGTATCCTGTATCCAGGAAGAAAGCGCAGCAACCCGTTTTTTTGTCCGTACCAGTGTATCAGGTAAGGATGGCCTTTTCGCTCTTGTATCCCTTGTATTGTTAATGATGCTATTTCTTCATCCCATCCCCACTTATGCAATTTGACATTCCGGCAGGTAATTTTTTTCTCTTTAATTTTTTCGGCGATTATGAAGTTGAGTATCCCCTGTTCATAGAAAAAAAGTTTTCCGAAACGTGGTTCAGGATTTTCTTTCCATATCAATAATTTGTCCAGTTCTGCAACAGTGATACAATCCGTGTTACAGGCAAAATGGCCAACATTGAACAGGAATCCCGGATAATTATAACCAGGGAAAACCTCCAGTAATTTTGGGAACCGAAAGAACCATCGGTTCATCTCGGCCTCTGTATGAGGGGGGGCATATCCGTCTGCGATAAAGTCTTCGTCAAAGCCGGATAGTATTTCAGCCATATCGCACATCCACACGGTATCACTGTCTGCTATCAATATCCTTTCATTTGTTTCCTGGAAAAAAGGTACCAGCTTTGCATAATAAGACAGGTTCCTTATCTTGTAATCTATAACTTCCACATCGGGGAATCTCTCTATGCCTGAAGTGCTGAAATCTCCTTTAGAATAATCTTTGATAAGCCTTACAGGAATATTGTTATTCCAGTATCGTATGCTGGCAATACATATTCGGGCAAGATAAAAATCGCTTTTGCAACAGGGGATATATACTTTATCGATCTTCATTATTTATGCCTTTTCCTGAAATTATTTTGTTGCTTTATCAATATCCTGAATGTTGCAATCGGATGGAAAACTTTAGCGAAGCTAAAGGAATAATATTTCCCGAAATTAAATAGTAAAATGGCCAGATACAAACAATAGGCGGCAGAGCAGCCCACTGCTGCGCCATAAACAGAGAACCTGGGAATAAGCAGGAAGTCTGCTACAACCATCAGTACAATTGCAACTATCTTGGCAGTGATGTCGACAGCAATAAGGTTCTTTCCGGCAAAATAGGGGGCAAGTGCGTAAGATGTTGCGAAAGCAAGTATGCCCGGTATAAGCAATAAAAAAGTTACGAACATTTTGTCAAACGTATGCCCGTATAAAAAGGGAAAAAGCCATTTCCCGGCCAATGCAATACAAGCACACAATAATAGGCCCGTATAGAAATAGATACCGGATAATTTAATCAGTTTTTCTTCCGTATCAGTTCTTTCCTGTTGTTGCAAAGCGGCGGCAGTAAGCGGAAAAAGGGTAAAGGATGCCAGCCCGGGCAATAAAGTTATCATTTGGGTAAAACGGGAAGCCTGCAGATAGTTGCCTAGTTCGCATGCATTACTGAAATAACTGACGATCCAGTAATCGCACCGCTGTAGTAAAGCAAATAGGACGGCAGAAACGAAAGAAAGCAAGGCATATCTGGTAAACGCCTTCTCTTTGCCTTGAAGGCTTAGTGTGAAACGGATGTATACTTTCCGGCGAAACATAACAGCCGTAAATATAAGAGCAGCAGAAGCTGAAACGGCAAGGTATACATTCAGGTATTCCGCCTGCGATATTTTATTGCTAATAAGCGGATTGGCTGGCAAAAGAATGATTAAAATGATATTAAGAAGGGTTGGAATCAGATTAGGCATACGGTTATCTCCGGCAGAATAACATATTGCTGACGTAATATTTATTAGCAATGAACAGCCGGCAAAAGCAGCAGGGAGCAGGGAGCTTCTTGTATCCGCCAGGAAAAAGCCAGGTATCCGCAGCATTACGAGTAGCAGGATAGATGCTGTAGCAATACATGACCAGGAAAGGCCTAATGTAAAGAGGTTCCCTGGCGGTATTTCTTTTCTTGCATTGAAAAAACCAGTTGCGCTTTCAATGCCCAAACCTGCAAAAAGTACAACAAAAGAAAGATTGTTAAGGAAATAATAGAATTGTCCGCTGTTGGCTGCACCCCAGCTATGTGCAATTGCCAGGTTGAGCAGGAATGCGGATATGTAATACAAGAACTTCCATGCAATACCGCTTGCCAGACTTTTGCTAAAACTATTCATGAAGTAAAAGTATTACAGGTTAACATATCATTGATAAACAGTGCGGTTGCTACACATAAGCCCATAACCGTCTATACAGTTTTTGCATACTTCAGGCAGGTCTTTTGCCAGTCGATGCGCATTTCTGAAAGCTGTATAGCGTTCGCTTCTGTATATTTCCAGCGGGTCATCGAAAAGTACATTTCCGAATATCTGCGGCGGGTTTTGTACTGTCTTGCCAAATAAGGTAAAAGGGGTGGTAACTGCAAGAAAATCACAAGGAGCTACATTACCATTTGTATCAATGAAAAAAGCTTCACAAGCCTGGCATCCTTTCAGTATAGGTTTTAATCCCGGCAATTGTAAAATTTGCCCGTTCGATTTTGCTCTTCTGACAGCCTCATCAAAGATTTGTTGTGCATCCGGGTTCCCATCATGTGTATACAATGGCAGATGAGCGGTCTTTTGTGTAAAACTGAGTATATTGCTTACGTATATCGTTTTGACCCCTATATTATTTACGAAATCAACATAGCCAGGCAATTCATGAATATTATTTTTATGCGCTACAAAAGTAACGGCTATGTTTTCCCGAAGGGAAGAACGTTTCAGGTTCTGCAAGGTTTCAATGATAGTCTCGAAATGGACTCCTGTTTTAAAGGATTCCACTACTTCTTTGCTCATACCATCGAGTGATATATTTATCTCTGTTACCGGGTATTTTTCCAATTGGCTGATCTTTTCAGGCGTCAGTTGCATCGCATTTGATAAGAAGGGGAATTTTAGCGATGGGTTGATTGTCAGTAAATGATCCATCATACGAAAAAGATCCTTATTCAGTATGGCTTCAAAAGAAGAGAAAGTAAAATATTCGGCATTTTTTATAATGCTGTCCAGCCTCTTGGCAAATATCAGGAACTCATCATATTTCATGATCTTAATAACACCGTCATTTATTTCGGTGCGGTAATCATTGATGAAGCAGTGGCTGCATTGGAGGTTGCAGGCAGATACGGTTTGCAATGTGATGAATTGCGGAGAATTGATGATCTGTTTTTTGATGCCCAGTTTCAACCGGGATATAAACCGGTGGGGGGGTAATCTTTTGATCTTTTTTAAAGCTATTTGAGTCTGTTTCAGCAGGTCCCTTACATTCATTTTTTTCTGTTAATCTTTCAAAGTTACTATTTATTGTGTCCTAACCCTATCGTAGATGATAGCCTGTATAGAGCGAATATCCCTAAATTTATCCGAAACCGGCTGAAACGCTTATTAATTCTATAGCAAAAGGCTTTGCCTGCCTTAATTGTAAGGAAAAACAGTTACTTTTGCCACCCGTAATTTGACGACGAATGAATCATATCAGAAATTTTTGTATTATAGCCCATATTGACCACGGTAAGAGTACCCTGGCAGATCGGTTATTGGAATTTACCAAAACCATCAGCGAAAGGGATATGCAGGCACAGGTGCTCGACGATATGGACCTGGAAAGGGAGAAAGGGATTACTATCAAGAGCCATGCTATACAGATTAATCATACATATAAAGGCCAGCAGTATGTATTGAACCTCATCGATACTCCGGGGCATGTGGATTTTAGTTATGAGGTAAGCCGGGCACTTGCAGCCTGTGAGGGTGCATTGTTGCTGGTAGATGCTTCGCAAGGTATCCAGGCTCAGACGATTTCGAATTTATACCTGGCCATTGAGAATAATCTTGAGATCATACCTGTGATTAATAAGATCGATATGGAAGGGGCAATGGTACCTGAGGTTACCGACCAGATATTGGAACTCATTGGTTGTAAACAAGAAGAAATCCTGCTTGCCAGTGGCAAGAGTGGGTTGGGTATAGAAGAGATACTTGCGGCCATCATTGAGCGTATCCCACCGCCAAAAGGAAATGTGGATGCTCCTTTACAGGCATTGATTTTTGACAGTGTGTTTAATTCTTTCAG
>CAZKPH010000049.1:0-10022 GCA_964554605.1 uncultured Ferruginibacter sp. | reverse complement strand
CCCGTAAGGGGGTCTTTTTTAAGAACTACACCAATGCGGTTATTGTATGCCAGATAGAAAAGGCCCAGATCGAAATTGAAGAAATTCTTTATAGTACCTCTAAACCCCAAATCTGCGTTGTAACCTTTAGCATCTTTCATGTTTGGATCAATGGCAGAGCTTACTCCAATAGGCTCCAGATCGCTATAAGAAATAGGCCGGTATGCCTGGCTAAAGTTGGCATACATGTTCGTGTAAGAAGATACTTTGAATTCTGCTCCTATTCCTCCAAGCAAAAAAGACCTGTTCCTGCTTTGATCTGTTGTAATTTTAAGTGTTTCATCAATTTTGTATCCGAGGGCTGTACTTTGCAGGTATTCAAACCGCAATCCTGGTGTAACGGATAATTTTCCGATATGGAAAATATTTTCCACAAACGGAGCAATATTGGTGGTAGAGAAATCAAAATCGTATTCGTAAATGCCTGTAATACTAAGGTCAAAATCCGATCCGGTGGTTCCTTCTCCTCCTCCCTGCCTTTTGAACCATGCATAACTTTGCCTTATGCCCCCTGCTAAGATTGATTCTTTACCTGCGATATGATATTTTTGAGCCAGGCGGATCTCTGTGGTAATATTCTGCATCTTTTCATTTTCTACTTCCCTGGGGACATAGGAATTGGTTTCCGGGTCGATATCATCAGGGGCACCGGGTCCACCGTCTTCATTACGCCATACAAGAGCCCTGCTGCTGAAGAGACAGGAAGTTTTAACAGTAACAGAGGTTTGTGCAGAGGGTTGTAAATTGATAAAGCCTGTCAATACATTCCACGGGCTTTTTAACCAGTTTCTGCTTCTTGCCGAAGATCTCGAATTGGCACTGAACATACTGTCTGTCAGACCGCCGGGCATCTGTATTCTATTCCTTAATATGGAATATTCAATCCCCATGTTATATTTTCGGGAGGGCATGTACTGGATTTTTCCATAACCGGAATATTGCCATTGGCGGCTGTTAGGCCGGAACCCCTCCATATTTCTGTACTGTATAAAACCATAGTAACTGAATTTTTTATACGTACCTCCAATAGAATTGAAAGTATTGAACATAGCAAAGCTGCCCAGTGTTTGTGCTGTAGTAAATTCAAACGGCTTATTGGCGGGAGCATCCTTTAGCACATAATTTACCAGCCCTCCAAACTGAGGCCCAAATTGCAACGATGCAGCGCCCCGGACCATTTCTATGCGATTTACAGCTTCCATTGCCGGTAAGTAGTAAGCCTCATTGTATCCGTAAATATCGGCACTGATATTATATCCGTTTTGCCGCGTGTTCATTTCAATACTTTGTGTAGGATTCAGACCTCTTGTAGCAATACCGTTTGCTGTAAAGCCGCTGCTTTCCGTTTCAACAATATTGAGGCCGGGGATTCTTCCCAGTATCTGCCTCGTGTTGTTTATTGCTTTATTGGCATCAAGGCTGTCGGTAATAATGATCTCGTTTTTTTTCCCGGCGTAGATTATGCCGTCTTTTATTTCTGCCATGTGTCCTACCCCGTTTATTGTCTTATAGCCAGTAATGATAACATCCTTTAATATCTTAACAGAATCCGGCTGTTGGGCACAGAGGCTTTTGGGAAAATAGAGGATAATTGCCCAGAGAAATATTTTCTTCATAATGCAGAGGATGTTTTCTGCAAAGAACTAATTATCAGCGAATAATAAACATAGCAATCGGGAAAAAAAACACCGAAAACGGGAAATAAAAAGGGTAAAGCGCCTCCGCTTTACCCTTTAATAAAAAAACGTAAATGAATTATTTGATGAGCTTGATTTCGTTGATCAGATTTTGGGCTCCACCAAGTTTGTCGATACACCAAAGAACATAACGGATATCAACACAGATAGTGCGGTTCAGGTCTTTATCAAAAGCAATCTTGTGGCTTAATGCTTCATAATTGCCATCGAAAGCAAGCCCGATAAGGTTTCCGGACCCATCAATTACAGGACTGCCACTATTTCCGCCTGTTATGTCATTTGTTGTGATGAATGTTACAACGAGGTCTTTTTTGGCCTTATCCGCATATTGCCCGAAATCTTTCTTTTTTAATAGCTCTATCTGTTTGGATGGAAGATCGAATTCATAATCTCCGGGAACATATTTTTCCAAAATACCCTTAGCAGTGCATACATAGTCATAATGTACAGCATCTTTCGGGTTGTAGCTTTTAACATTACCATAGCTAACCCTCATGCTAAAGTTTGCATCAGGGTACATTTTCTTAACCGCTGCAGGGTTCATTTCCATGATGCCTTTCATATAAGTTTTTCCCAATTCGGCATTTTTGCTGGTAAATGCAGCGTATAAGGGAGCATATTTGGTGGTATAATTTTTAACGAAAGCTGAGGCAAAAGCAAAAGCCGGGTCATTTTGCAAAGTAACAGCATCCGGATTGGCAGCAAAGACATCCCAACGGGAATTGTCGAATATTATTGTCTTATCAAAAACATCTTTTGCCCACTTTTTGAAAGTAGATTCTTCTTTCAGGTCACCATAAGAATTTTTAATTCCTTCATAGAAACCGATTGGGTGTTGGTCTTTAGCAATATCATTGAAAAACATGATGCATACGGCAGCAAGGATCTTTTCATCACTGGGTTTATCTTCATCCTGGAGAAAGGATTTTCGGGCTGTTATTGCAGCATCCAGTGCTTTTTTAATATCAGCTTGTGTGGATCCTATTTTAGTCATTGCCGTTTCCAGCGCAATAAGGGTAGACGCATATCCTGCCAATGGAGAACCGAGAATGCCTTCGTTTATATATTGCCGATGTTTGCTGTAGGGCGTCCAGGCTTCATAGTTTTTTGCATATTCAGCCATAATGTTCTCATAACCTGGTTTGTCTTTTGCCCATTGCAGGAACTTTTCTTCATAAGATTGTTTCTCTTCGTATGTGTGGAATTTTTTCAATTGTTTGGTTTCGCCATCAAAAAATTTCCAATAGTTGGCCACCGAAGCATAGGTATCTGCCAGTTTTAATTTTATAGCCGGGTCTTTAATCATTTGTTCATACATGAATTTCAGGCGAACATCACGCAGGTTAACCAATGCCGGGTTTTCAACATCCGTTTTAAGTTTTACTCCATAACTTGTTTCATAACGGTTAGTGCCACCCGGATAACCATATATCATAGCAAAATCGCCGTCTTTAATACCTTTAATGCTAACAGGCAAGAAGTGTTTAGGCGTTAACGGCACATTGTCTTTGTTGTAGTCTGCAGGTTTGCCGTTTTTAGTAGCATAAACTCTGAAAATGGAAAAGTCGCCGGTGTGGCGGGGCCACTCCCAATTATCCGTATCGCCGCCGAATTTTCCGACACTTTCCGGTGGTGCGCCTACAAGGCGGATATCACGGTAAGTTTTATAAACATACATGATATACTGGTTGCCTTTGAACATACTGTAAACTCTTCCGGAAAGCCCATTCTCTTTATCTTCCACTTTATCTGTAATAGCTTTAAAAACCGATGGTATTTTTTTTACTCTTTCATCCCAGGAAAGCCCTTTCACGCCATCTTCCACATCCTTTGTTACGTCTACTATTTTTTCCAAAAACTGAATAGTAAGCTGGCTGGGTATTTCCTGATCCTTGTTGTAAGCATAAAAACCATCTCTCAGGTAATTATGTTCTACGGTACTTGCGTTAGTAATGGCTTCGTAGCCGCAATGGTGATTAGTAAAAATAAGGCCCTGGTTGCTAACAAGTTCTCCTGTGCAGCCCCTGCCGAAAATTATGATAGCGTCTTTTAATGATGATTTGTTGATAGAATATAATTGTTCTTTGGTCAGTTTCAGCCCCTTTTTAACCATATCGTCGTAAACCTGCTGCCCCAACAGCATCGGAAGCCACATACCCTCATCGGCACTGGCTTTTAACATTATGATTACCAAAGCAATCAATGCAAGAAATTTTTTCATAAATCTGGTTTTTTGTGAAGCAAAGCAGGAGGGTATTATAAATACCAGCCTGGTTGCAAAATATAAAATGAGGCACTAAGTTATGAAACAGTTTGGCCAATATACTGCCGTTTATAAAATATTGTGGTTACTGGTTGTAAATCTTACCTTTGTAATCCTTAAGGGAACGATTACGAATGGGATATCTCGATATAAAATTTCCTGCAAGCATTGCCAGAGTGCTAAACCTGCCGATCAACGACCCTCGTCGCCAGCAGTTGAAGGTACTAAAGAAACTTTTGCGAAAAGCACGCTTTACAGAGTTCGGGCAGTATTACAAATTTGATGAGATCCTGCTTCACCGCCATCCGGCAAAAAGATTCCAACAACTGGTTCCTACTTATGATTACAGCAAAATATATGCTCAATGGTGGCATAAAACACTGGAAGGGGCGCCTGATATTTGTTGGCCGGGAGTGATAAAATATTTTGCTTTAAGCAGTGGCACTAGCGAAGCTGCAAGCAAGTACCTGCCCATAACCAAAGACCTGATAAGAAGTAACACTATAACCAGTTTTAAACAACTGATCAGCCTGGCAAAATACCATAAAGTGCCTAAAAGTGCTGTGGGTAAAGGATGGCTGATGCTGGGCGGCAGTACGCAATTGCAAAAAGGGCCTACTTATTATGCAGGGGACCTGAGTGGTATTCAGCAAAAGAATATTCCTTTTTGGTTTCAGGGTCTTGGTTTATACAAGCCAGGTAAGAAAATAGCCCAGGAAAAGGACTGGGGCAAAAAGCTGGAAGAAATCGTAGATAATGCACCCAATTGGGATATAGGCTTTATTGTGGGGGTGCCAGCCTGGCTTCAGTTATGTATGGAAAAAATAATTGAACGTTACAGACTCAATAATATTCATGAAATGTGGCCTAACCTTTCTTTTTATGTGCATGGAGGCGTGGCACTTGATCCTTATAAAAAGGGGTTTGAAAAACTATTGGGGCAGCCCATCACTTATATTGAAACCTACCTGGCCAGCGAAGGGTTCCTTGCTTATCAGAACAGGCAGAATGCTAAAGGGATGCATCTTGCATTGAATAATAATATTTTTTTTGAATTCGTTCCTTTCGATGATAATAATTTTGACGGGGAAGGGAACATGGTAGAGGAACCGGAAGCACTTATGCTTCATGAGATAGAAGAAAATAAGGATTACTCCATTCTGATTAGCACCAATGCAGGTGCATGGCGTTATGCGATCGGGGATACCATAAGGCTGGTGGACAAGCAGAAAAGCGAAATAATCATAACGGGGCGGACGAAACATTTTTTGAGCCTTGTCGGAGAACACCTGAGCGTGGATAATATGAATAAAGCAATTGAATGTGTCAGCAATAAACAGAATATCTCCATTCCCGAATTTACTGTTGCGGGGGTGCCGCACGGAAGTTTTTTTGCGCATCACTGGTATATAGCAACCAATGATAATGTGGATACAGAATTGCTCCGAAAAATGATAGACGATAAGTTAAAGGAACTCAATGATGATTATGGTGTAGAACGCCAGCACGCGCTCAAAGAAGTACTTTTAACAGTGTTGCCGGAACAGGTTTTCATGGATTTTATGGCTTCTAAAGGTAAGGTAGGTGGCCAACATAAATTTCCCCGGGTATTAAAAGGGCGCATGATAGAAGACTGGCAAAAATTTATTGCAACTCAGGTTGTATCAGCTTAGCAACTTCGCCGCTTTTTCTAAATCTTCGGGTGTATCTATTTCAATGCCCATATACTCTGTTACAATCATTTTTAAAGTGATGCCGTTTTCAAGATAGCGCAGGCATTCAATTTTTTCGGCTTTTTCCAGTGGAGTCATTTCCCAGCGGGTAAAATTCATTAAAGCCTGCTTTCGGAATGCATAGACGCCAATATGTTCATAATAAACAGGCGAAACGGTCTTGTCTCTGTGAAAGGGGATAGGGCTTCTGCTAAACATGAGTGCATTCATATTTTTGTCAACGGCTACTTTTACATAGTTGGGGTCCTGGATTAATTTTTCTTCTTTCAACTCCTGCATCAAAGAAGCAACCTGGATGTTTTCGTCATTAAAAACCTGTAGTATTTTTTCCAGTGGGGCTTTCTGTACAAATGGTTCGTCTCCCTGCACATTCACGACAATGTCCACATCCATGTTTTCGATAGCTTCGGCAATACGGTCGCTGCCACTTTCATGCTCTTTTATACTCATAACGGCTTTTCCGCCATGAGAAGTAATTTCTTCGAACAGGATTGCACTATCGGTGACCACCCAAACTTCGTCAAATAATCCTGTAGCTGATGTGTTATCATAGGTATGCCTGATGACCGTTTTTTCTCCCAGGCGTTGCATTAGTTTGGCAGGGAACCGGGTAGCTGCATAACGGGCAGGTATCATAGCTATTTTTTTCATAATTAGTACATTTTACACAAAAAAGACAATAATTTATTATATTTTCTTTTGAAAAAACAATTTCAATCGCATATATTTGAAAAAATCAACTTCGACTTACCCAAAAACTATATATTAAAATAAAATATGAAGACAAGCGAACTATTACAATCATATATAGTTGATGGTAATACATGGGATGAGATGTACAAAGATGCATCAGTCAGGGAACAATACAAAAAAGTAGTTGAATTTCTCGAACAATTGCCGGTTACGGAACTGAATAAAAAAGAAGAATTGGCTAAAAGGCTTTTCATGAGCCAGGGGATTACTTTTACGGTTTATAGCAGTGGCGAGGGTATTGAAAAAATATTTCCCTTCGATATTATTCCCAGGATTATTACAGCATCCGAATGGGATTATATTGAGAAGGGTATCAAACAAAGGTTGAAAGCCCTCAATCTTTTTCTGAAGGATATTTATAGTAATCAGTTTATAATTAAAGACGGGGTGATACCGGTTGAAATGATTTACAGTTGCCCGCATTACCTCCGGGAAATGCACAACTTTCCGGTTCCGTATGATATCTATGTTCATATTTCGGGGATTGACCTTATAAGAAATAATGACGGTACTTTTTATATACTTGAAGATAACCTTCGTACGCCCAGCGGCGTAAGTTATATGCTTGAAAACAGGGAAATTACCAAGCGCCTCTTTCCTGATCTTTTACCGCAGAACAATGTACGCAGTGTGATGGAATATCCGAGCATCCTGCATCGTAACCTGGTTTCTTTATCGCCAAGGCAGATTTATAACCCTACGATTGTGTTGCTCACGCCGGGCATTTACAATTCTGCTTATTTTGAACATACTACGCTGGCAAGGCTAATGGGTGTGGAATTGGTTGAGGGGAAAGATCTTGTTGTGGATAATCATAAAGTATATATGAAAACAACTTCCGGGCTGCAACAGGTGGATGTAATATACAGGCGGGTAGATGATGACTTCCTTGACCCTCTGGTTTTCAATCCTAACAGTATGTTGGGTGTATCGGGTATCATGAGTGCATACAGGAAAGGTAATGTGGCAATAGTAAATGCAATTGGAAACGGTGTTGCCGACGACAAAGCGATATACACTTTTGTGCCGGCAATGATCCGGTATTATCTGAATGAAGAACCGGTATTAAAGAATGTGCCTACTTATCAACTGGGCAAGGACGAGGAAAGAGAATATGTGTTCAGGAATATCGAAAATATGGTTATCAAGAAAACTAACGAGAGTGGCGGTTATGGCATGTTGATGGGAAATGCCGCTACCGATGAAGAAATACAGAAATATAAAACCAACCTTTTGCAGAACCCGAGGGAGTTCATTGCGCAACCAATCATAAACCTTTCTTCCTCTCCTTGTTATATGAACGGGAGATTACAACCAAGAAGGGTTGACTTGCGGCCTTATGCTTTATGTGGCCCGGAGGGGATAGAAATTGTTCCGGGAGGTTTGACACGGGTAGCCCTAAGAGAGGGTTCGTTGATTGTAAATTCTTCGCAGGGAGGTGGCAGTAAGGATACATGGGTACTTGCCAATTGATAAAAAGGAAATGAAAATTTTAAAGAGATATAACTTAAGACCATTATGCTGAGTCGTGTTGCAGATAGCTTATACTGGATGAGCCGTTATATGGAAAGAACGGATGGTATTTTACGTATGCTTAAGATCAACTATGCTTCTTCGCAGGATGATATACATGAGTTTTCGTGGAGCCCTGTTTTGCAAATATTTACTTCCCTGTCTGAAGATGAAACGGCAAAGGTGGCCGAAAACTCCCGGGAAGTATTGGTTTATCTTGTACTCGGAAAAGATAATCCTAATTCCGTATTGAACATAGTTTCTCTTGCCAGAGAAAATGGAAGGGGTGTGCAGGACCATATAACAAAAGAAATGTGGCAGTGCCTGAATGATTTTTATCATGCAATCCGGGATGAGAACCTGGTTTACCAGCTCTATAATGATGACCCAATAACGGTGCTTGACGGATTAATAAAATACGGACTGCTATATTTCGGTACAACGGATGTAACCATGGCAAGGGGAGAAGGTAATTCTTTTATCAATATTGGCAAATACCTGGAAAGAGCTATTCAGTCTGCCGATATACTTGATATTACTTTTAATGACTTGAGCTATGATCTGGGCCGGATAACGGATACAACCTACTGGAAATATCTTTTACTTTCTATTTCGGGATATGAACTGTATCTGAAAACTTACCGTAGTGGTTTTGATGCAAAGAATATTGTAGAGCAGGTGGTATTGAATGAACAGTTTCCCAGGTCGGTTGTATATTGCATTAATCAGGTACATAGGTATTTTGAAAGATTGAAAAGTGAACGCAATGCGTCCGATTTTAACCAGATAGATTTTATGATTGGGAAATTGAAAAGCCGCATTCGGTTCTCCACCGCCAATTCCATTTTCCAGGAAGGGCTGCATTCTTTTATTTCCGAAACAAAAACCGGTTTTTATGATATTGGCACTGCCCTTAGCCGTACATATTTTGCATATTCCTAAAAAAATCACATTTTTAACTTTAGAAAAAAAATTCAACAGACTGAAAGAGAAATACATATGCCTCGTTTTATAATTCACCATGTTACCAAATACACATACCCGGAGCCTGTAAGGGATAGTGCCAACCAGGTAATGTTGTTTCCGATTGTGGATGAATACCAGGAATTGCTCAGCCATCGGCTGATAATAACAGGAGAGCCTTTTGTGGAAAAATACAGAGATTATTATGGGAATGAAGTAGGTACATTTATGAAGGCAGACCTGCATAAGGAGCTTTGTATTGATAGTACGATTACGGTAGTTACAAGACCGAAAATATTGCCTTCTTCTGTTTCTGATGCTGAAGAACAATGGGCTTACCTGCACCAGATAAGAGGTATGGTGCCTTTTATTGATTTTTTGAAGCAGGAACATTTTGCCAGCCAGCCTGAAGTAAAAGAGGTTGCTCATCCGGATCTTTTTAAAAACATTTCCGTTTTTGATGCGGCTAAAAAGCTGAACGATTATATTTATAAGAACTTCAAATATATACGAGGGCTTACCAACGTGGAAACCACACTAGACGAAGTATGGAGATTGAAAGCTGGTGTTTGCCAGGATTTTGCCCATATATTGTTGGTAATGTTGCGTATGATACATATCCCGGCACGTTATGTAAGCGGGTATATTTGCCCGCATGATGAAAACCTGCGTGGCGAAGGTGCAACGCATGCCTGGGTGGAAGCGTATATTCCTTTTTATGGTTGGATCGGGCTTGACCCTACGAATGATTGCGTTGTGAATGACTTGCATGTGCGGTTGGCAATAGGCAGAAATTTTTCTGACTGTTCGCCGGTTAAGGGAACATATAAGGGTACGGCCAAACAATCGCTGGAAGTGGGTGTATCGGTTTCGTATGAAGATGGTGCCGTATCGAAAGAGGTTAATGCAATACTGGAGCCTCAGTATATTACGCCTGTTACAGAACCGGACGGCTCTCAAAATTCTTTCAGAAAATATATGGATATGATGCAGCAACAGCAGCAATAGGTAATTTATACTGCATAGCGGTATGCCGTACAAGTGAGTGACACAACGATGTTG
>CAZKPH010000048.1:5131-10244 GCA_964554605.1 uncultured Ferruginibacter sp. | reverse complement strand
TGAATAAATACTGGACTGCCAATAGTGCCGTTTTTCTTACCAGTGGGCTGGGTTATTACGAAAATTATAAAGGGCAACAAAAATTTTCCAAATACGGCCTGCCTGACCTTGTACTCGGAGATACAACAATAGAAAAAACCGATCTGGTAAGGCAAAAATGGCTCGATAATTATTTCTACGGGCAGGTATTTTCTTTACAACACAAGAAAAATAAAAGTACGCTCACATTTGGCGGAGGCTGGACGGTTTACGATGGGAAACATCATGGCAATATCATCTGGGCCCAGTATGGTATTGATAAAGATTATGAATATTATAAACTGAAAGCGCTCAAATCCGATGTAAACTTCTATGCCAAATGGCAATACGATATCAATAAGTACTGGAATTATTTTGCTGATATGCAATACCGGTATGTCCACCACCGTATGAACGGCTTTGCTGACGAACCGGATCTTTTTGTCGACAGAAAATTCAATTTCTATAACCCAAAAACAGGTATCAGTTATTCAAAGAACGGATGGGCTGTTTACTTAAGCTATGCATTAGGGCAAAAGGAGCCAAACAGGGATGATTTTGAAGCCGGGCTGACCAACCCTCCCCGCCATGAGGTTCTGCATGACTTTGAACTGGGTTTTGAAAAAAGAACTTCACGATTCAATGCCGGAGCTACAGCCTATTATATGCTGTATAAAGACCAATTGGTACTGACTGGAAAAACAAATGACGTAGGTAACCCAATCAGAGTGAATGTCCCAAACAGTTATCGCTTGGGCATAGAATTGCAGGGTAGTTACCAGTTTTGCAAAAGAATTAGTGCTTCAGGCAATATCACGCTTAGCAGCAATAAGATAAAAGAATTTACAGAATACCTTGATGAATACGATGCCAACTGGGAATGGACAGGGCAAAATACAATAGTCCACCGTAAAACAGATATTTCTTTCTCTCCATCTGTAACCGGGGCTGCAGGAATCACATTCCTGCCAGTTAATGGTATGGAATTTGATTTGCTGAGCAAATATGTAAGCAAGCAATATCTCGACAATACCATGAATGAGCAAAGAAGGCTGAATGGTTTTTTTACCGAGAAAATACGGGCTGCTTACACATTCAGGAATAAACTCTTCAGTGAATGTACAATTATGATGGAAGCTGATAATATCTTCAATAAGAAATACGAATCGAACGGTTATACATACCCTTACTACCTGGACGGTGTACTAACAAACGACAACTATTATTTTCCTATGGCTGGAACCACATATAATGCCGGGCTTACCATCAAGTTCTGACAAATGAAAAAGTCCCGGATACTCTCCGGGGCTTTTCTAATTTTATTCCAGTCAGGCATCATTCCACCCAGGGTGCCAGCCCATCTGCTATCTTTCTGTCATTACTTAACCGGGGAACTTTATTTTGCCCTCCCAGTTTACCGATACTTTTCATATAATCGATAAAAGCGTTTTTCTTCATTGGCCTTATCTTCAGTACCTGTAGTATATTCCCGCTGATAAGATCATCGTAATATACATTTTTCATACGCAGGTTGCCATCTACTTTTTTTGCAAAGTTTGCTATGTCATCCGGGGCCTTTTCAAACTCAACAAACCATTCATGATAACTCTTTCCTTTATCAAAAGAGATACAGGGAGCTACCGTAAACTCTGTAATACAGGCATCTTCTTCCGAAGCAGCTTGCAGTAAAGCAGCTTCTACTTCTTCTCCTATTACATGTTCGCCAAAGGCAGAAATAAAATGCTTGACCCTTCCGCTTACTACAAGCCTGTAAGGATCTACTGAAAGAAATTTAACGGTATCGCCGATATTATAACCCCACAAACCCGCATTACTGTTGATGACTAAAGCATAATTCTCTCCTATTTTTACATCTTTCAGCATTAGCCTTGTAGGGTTATCATTACCGATCTCAGATACCGGGATAAACTCAAAGAATATGCCGCTATTTGTATTCAGCAAAAGCCCCGGGGTTTCTCTTGTATCCTGAAAAGCAAAGAAACCCTCACTCGCAGGAAAAAGTTCTATTGTATCCACCTTGCGCCCGATACTGTCAAACAGTTTAGCCTTATAAGGTTCGAAATTCACTCCTCCTTGCACCATCACACTGAAATCAGGAAATAATTCGCCTACTTTTTTGCCACTTTTCTCCATCAACCTGTCAAAATACATTTGCATCCAAGGCGGGATACCGCTAATCAGTGTCATGCGCTGATGTATTGTTTCTTCAACAATCTGGTCCAGCTTTGTTTCCCATTCCTCAATACAGTTGGTCTCAAAACTGGGAAGCTGGTTCGTACGCAGGTATTTGGGTACATGGTGGTTTACAATACCACTCAACCTGCCCGTAGGAATGCCTCCTACTCTTTCCAATTCCGGAGAACCACTTAAGAATATCATTTTACCGTGAGCAAAATCCACATTGCCGGTTTCCGCCATATAACACAACAATGCATTACGGGCTGTATCAATATGATTATGGATAGAGTCTTTTGTAATAGGGATATATTTCACCCCGCTTGTTGTGCCACTGGTCTTTGCAAAATATACCGGGTTCCCTCTCCAAAGTACATTTTGTTTTCCCTGTTTGATCTTGTCTATATAGGTTTTATAGGCTTCATAATCCCGTATAGGGACTTTATTGATAAAATCATTATAAGATTTGATATTTTCAAAATCATGCTCTTTGCCAAATTCAGTTTTTGCCCCTGCTTTTATCAAATACTGAAATATAGACAACTGGTCATCTACGGCTTTCTCACTATCTCTTCTGATCTGTTTATAGATGTAGTTTGCATAAGGCCTGGCAAGTATTGATTTTAATTTGGATTGTATCTTCATCAGCAGATATGCATAAGTAAATTGTGAAACAATGAATTAGCAAAAGTAAAAGATAAAAGCTCATCAATTACACTCGCAGTCCCAATCTTTTCCTAAATCAATTACCGTTATTACCACCATTTTATTCCCTTCAGGTGCAAAAATAATTCTAACATGCTGATTATCATGAGTTGTACCCTCCAACGGAAATTTTTTCCCCCTGCCATCCTCTTCAATTTTATTCACATTCAGTACCCCATTTTTTAATATTTCTTCCACCTCCGTTTCGTCTATATGCCGGCACTCCATTCGGCAACGGGCATGCCGCGTATATTCCAGGCTGGCAGGATTCCGGTTAAATCCGTCCGTCCGCTGGTGGCTCTTCACCCACCACAGTAAAAAACCTGCTGCCAATAATACTATCAGCGGTATATATTTCTTAATCATACCGCAATTTATATTACAAAAACCAATTCCATGCAGCTTCTTATCTTTGCACGCTATGAGCAAAACTGTTGCACTACATACGCTGGGCTGTAAACTCAATTTTTCTGAAACCTCCACACTTGGCAGAATGCTGGAAAACGACGGTTTTGTTAAAAAAGAATTTACGGATGTAGCAGACGTATATGTGATCAATACCTGCAGCGTTACTGAAAATGCAGACAAAGAATGCAGGCAACTCGTAAGACGCATACAGAGGAAAGCGCCACAAGCTATGGTAGTTATAACCGGATGCTATGCCCAGCTCAAACCCGAAGAGATAGCATCTATCCCCGGCGTAGACCTTGTACTGGGAGCAGCAGAAAAATTCAACCTCAGCAGCCATCTTAAAGAAATCACCAAAGGCGACAGCACAAAAATATGCAGTTGCGATATAGATGATGTCAATATTTTCACCTCCTCTTTTTCCCTCAACGACCGCACCCGCACTTTCCTGAAAGTACAGGACGGATGCGATTATAACTGCTCCTTCTGCACCATACCCCTTGCTCGTGGCAGAAGCCGGAGCGACAGTATTGAAAACATAGTGGAAAATGTTAAGGCTATCGCTTTGCAGGGAAGTAAAGAAATTGTACTCACAGGCATCAACCTGGGAGATTATTCCTCGCCTGCCAGGCAGGAAAATTTTCTGTCGCTTATCCGGGTACTGGATACCGTCGAAAAAATAGGCCGGTTTCGTATATCCTCCATAGAACCCAATTTGCTTAGCAATGAAATCATCGATTTTGTTGCCCGCAGTAAAAAATTCATGCCGCATTTTCATATCCCGCTGCAAAGCGGAAGCAACCGCATTCTCGGGCAAATGAAGAGGCGCTATCGTAAAGAACTATATGCCGAACGCGTAGAACGCATCAAAAAGGCTATGCCACATTGCTGTATAGGTGTGGATGTAATCGTAGGCTTCCCTGGCGAAACAGATGAAGATTTCAACGAAACATTCCATTTCCTTCACCAAGCAGACATATCCTATCTTCATGTGTTCACTTACTCCGAAAGAAACAATACCACAGCGCTGGATATTAAACCCGTAGTCCCTGTTGCCGTCAGAAATGAAAGGAACAGGGTACTCCGCAACCTAAGCTACCAGAAAATGCAATACTTCATCGCTCAGCACGCTGGCCAGGTACGGCCCGTACTCTTCGAATCCGAACAAAAAAACGGGATGATGGAAGGCTACACCGATAACTATATCAAAGTAACGGCGCCCTTCAACCCCACTTGGGTCAATAAAATAACTGAATGGAAAATTTAAAACCTTCTAATAAATACCAGGTAAGCATACGTTTCTTTATGGATGACGCTTTCATGGATGCAGTACCTGCTCACCGCCTGTATATCAACGACCTCATTATTAAGAGCGTTATCGACTATTATGCCGTAAGTATGGAGAGCATGCGCAGTTGGATCATCATCAATGCCAACGATAAAGAAACCGTCAGCAATATATTAGAAGGATCCCCCTTACACAAATACTGGGAGATAGAAATAGACGAACTTTTCATTTACGACGGCCCCACTTACCACCTTCCCGCATTGCAGCTCAACTAAAAAGTTTTTTTTACTCAGGGGCAGTCAGCATTTGTACATATACCGTCATCAGTTACGGCTATCCGTTACTACTCCGCCGCAAGCCTTCACACAAACCTTCAGCGGGGTATCCACTCCTATCCGCCTGCCCGTCGCCAGCCATCACTATTTATTAATAATTGCCTAACAGTTTGGTAATATCAATAACGTCATTTTACATAACATTCCCAAACATGGAAAAACG
>CAZKPH010000048.1:0-5031 GCA_964554605.1 uncultured Ferruginibacter sp. | reverse complement strand
TTCATTAACTCCTTATTGATACAATCATGAGAATATTTTACGCAGTACAGGCCACCGGAAACGGCCATATAGCAAGAGCCATCGAATTGATGCCGTTTCTTCAGCAATACGGAAAAGTAGATGTATTCCTTAGCGGCAGCAACAGTTCGCTTCCCGCCACAGAAGTATTGCCGGTAGCATACCGCAGCAACGGGATCAGCTTATTCTACAACAATACCGGCGGACTCAGCTACTGGAAAATGTTCCGGCATTGCTCCCTCAGGGCCGCATTGAAAGATGCCAGGAACCTTCCACTTGAAAAATACGACATTATCATCAACGACTTTGAAAGTATCACATCACTTGCCTGCCGGATGCGGAAAATACCTTCCGTCAATTTCGGACACCAGGCCAGTTTCAATAGCCTCAATGCCCCACGCCCGCAGAAGAAAAGCATTTCCGGAGAATGGATATTGCAGCGTTACGCCACAGCATCAAAATATATCGGCCTCCATTTCAAACAATATGATGATTTCATTTATCCTCCTGTTATCAAGAATAATATCCTGGAAGCGGCCCCGGTAGATCACGGACATATCACAGTCTACCTGCCACATTATAGCGACTGGCTTATTGCCAAAAAGCTTAAATCCATTCCACATACCCGTTTCGAAGTTTTTACCAAAAGAGTAGCACAACCCGAAGCCAACAAGAACATTACTTTTTTGCCCATTCATAACGAAACATTTACACAAAGCATGATTCATGCACACGGCATCATCACAGGTGCAGGTTTTGAAACTCCCGCTGAAGCCCTTTATCTGAAGAAAAAACTAATGGCCATGCCAATAAAAGGGCAGTACGAGCAGCTTTGCAATGCCGAGGCCCTGAAAGAATTTAATGTGCCGGTCATCCCCGACCTGGATGACGAATTTTCCATTGTAGTAAAATATTGGCTGCAAGGAAATTACCCAAAAAGCCTGCAATTAAATTATAGCACAAAAGAGATTGTTGCTAAAGTTATTAAAGCAGGATTAGAACTCAGGCACACATGGATGGATACTAAGGCCCCGCACAGTATTTCACCAACTCTTAGCTACTAAAACCTATGGCCATTTTAACAGGTCTTTCAAGAAGTGACTGGGGGGAAGATTTCCTTTGGGGCGTAGCCACTGCAGCCGCACAAATTGAGGGGGCAGCCTCCACAGACGGACGTGGTCCTTCTATCTGGGATATTTTCGCCAAACGTGCAGGCGCCATAAAAAACGGCCATTCGCCACGAATTGCCTGCGATTTTTATCACCGATATAAAGACGATTTGCTTCTTGCAAAGGCACTAGGCTTTAAAGTTTTCAGGTTTTCCATTTCATGGAGCAGGATATTCCCTAATGGCACAGGCACGCCTAATCACAATGGTGTTCTTTTTTACCATAACGTGATAGACGAATGCCTTAAACTCGAAATGACCCCTATGGTAACGCTTTATCATTGGGACCTTCCCTTTGCATTGGAGAAACAGGGAGGCTGGGCATCTCCTTTATTTATAAAGTGGTTCCGGTTATTCACCGTATTCTGTGCTAAGGAATTCGGAAAAAAGGTTACGCACTGGATCGTCCTGAATGAACCTGCCGGTTTTACAACATTAGGGTACATGCTGGGCAGGCATGCTCCCGGCAAAAAAGGGCTGGCCAATTTTCTTCCGGCCATACAAAATGCTGCACTGGCACAAGCCGAAGGATCAAGGATACTTCGTTATCATGCACATAATGCCTGTATCGGCATTTCGTATTCCTGCAGCCGTATTTCCCCTTATACAGATACAGATAAAGACAGGAATGCCGCAGAAAAGATCGATACGCTTCTCAACCGGCTTTTTATAGAACCAGCACTCGGAATGGGCTTTCCGGAAAGTAATTTCCCTTTGATGGAAAAAATTTATTTTCATTGCAACGGATGGAGGCATAGGAAAAAATACCAGGCCGATTTCGATTTTATCGGCATTCAGAATTACTTTCCTGTAACAGTCAGGCATAACCCGCTTATCCCCTATATCCAGGCATCTGAGGTAAAAGCACGGGCCAGGAAAGTACCACTCACTTCACTCGGCTGGGAAATCAATGCATCTTCGTTTTACGATGTACTGAAAAGATTTGCGGCCTATGAGAGCGAAAAAGATATCATTGTCACGGAAAATGGCGCTTGCTTTAAGGATATATTCCGCAATGGGAGCATTCAGGATACGGAAAGGGTAGCCTATTTTCAGGAATACCTGAAAGCCTTGCTAAAAGCCAGGCAGGAAGGGATACCGGTAAAAGGGTACCTTGTATGGACCCTTACCGATAATTTCGAATGGGCCGAAGGCTATAATGCACGCTTTGGGCTTATTTATATAGATTTCAAATCACAATTACGTACCATAAAAGCATCCGGGCACTGGTGGCGGGAATTTCTTACCTCCCGGTAATTGCGCCTCTATGCCAGTTCGATTACTGTTATCTCAGGTAGAATTCCTACACGCCCCGGGTAACCAATAAAACCAAAGCCACGGTTCACATAAAGTTTTTGTTTACCTTCTTCATACAGGCCGGCCCATTGTTTATAAATATACTGCACCGGACTCCACCGGAACCCTGGAATTTCCAAGCCAAACTGCATCCCATGCGTATGCCCGCTCAGCATCAGGTCTATATCGGGGTATTTTGTCCGTACTTCCGCATCCCAGTGGCTAGGATCGTGGCTCATAAGTATTTTAAACGGATATTTCTCCGTGCCTGGATAAGCCAGTTCCATTCTGCCGTGCTTGGGAAAACGTGCTTTGGCACTCCAGTTCTCAATACCTAACAAAGCAATAGAATCCTCTCCTCGCTGCAATATCACATTTTCGTTCATTAATAAACGCCATCCCAGTTTAGAATGCACCTGCATCAGGTTTTGCAGGTTTTGTTCTTTTGTGATACCATCCACCGGCCAGGAAACATAATCGCCATAATCATGATTGCCCAACGTAGAGTATACCCCCATTGGCGCTTTCAGCTTACTGAAAATATCCATATACTCATCCATTTCCGTAGCCTGGTTATTCACGAGGTCGCCGGTAAAAAGAATGATATCCGCCTGCTGGCTATTGATCATATCCACTCCATGCTGCACTGCCTTTTTATCCATGAAACTGCCACTATGGATATCACTGATTTGCACTATACGAAAACCCCGGAAAGCTTGTGGCAGGTTATCAAACCTTAGCCTGACCTTTTTTACAGAATACCTGTATTTGTTTCCATACCCGTACATCATAGTCGCAAAAAGGCTTCCCCCGGCTGCAAGCCCCAGCCAACTGAGAAATGCCGATCGTGAGATCCCGTCTCCCTTAATACCTAGGTCTCCCTGGTTGGTGTAAATGAGTTTGCCAATAAGCCATTGCAATACCCTACGCACATCATCTATCAGAAAGAAAAATACCGAAAGTAGTTTCGCCAGGAAAATACCTATAATTGTAGCAAAGAGGTATGTCCTGAATTTTAATGGTAAAAAACGATGATCGGTAAATACAAACACAACAAAACCAATAACAGACAGAACTGATATCAGCCAATAGGCTACAAATAATATTGCCTTTCCTTTGGGTGAAAAATTTTGCCCGGCGATCTTTACTGCCTGAAATACGTACGTATCCAGCAGCAACATTATTACAAGAAAAATCAGGGCTCCGATAGGGCTACGCATAATCAATGAGTTTATTTAGTTGAATTATATCTATGCAAGGAATTCGTCTAGTTGTTTATTTATGGTATCCAGCGTAGGCTGATGGATGAACCTGCCACTACTATCCATAAGCCTGTCTACCCCGGATATGGGCAACTGAAACGGAGAAACGGTGATCCTGACATGGTTTAACACAGCCGCCAGATGGTCCATTCCCCGAAGGTTGCCTGCCCTTCCTGTCGCCACGCCGGTCAACAAGGCTTTTTTATGAAACCATATTTTGTGGGAAACGGCCGTATCAAAAAGCATCTTCAGTACGCCGGGAAAACTTCCGTTGTACTCAGGTGAAATAAAAATAAAAGCATCTGTCGGGATAATTATATCTTTTTCAATTCTTTCAAATTGCACATCCCTTTCCATCACATTTATCCCTTCCAGTGAAAAAACAGCCGCAGCCACACCTTTTTCACTTAATAAACGCTGGTATTCTACGGCAACTTTATGAGAATAACTGTCTTTCCTGTTCGTACCCGAAATTATTGTGATCATCAGAAGGTTCTGTTTGTGTATTTATTGTAACAAAGATGTTGAATGTTTGTTACATAATTTTATGCCGAATAGTTAATTTTGCCAACCTGTCACAAAAATTAAGGAATTTAGTTGAAGAGAGAATATCTTGCCGGATATTGGAAGGCAATTTATTAAAGAAAACATTAAACTAATCTGTATGGATCTAACGTATTATGGCCATTCCTGCTTTCTGGTTGAAACCAATGGCAGGCGTTTATTGTTTGATCCTTTCATTTCTGGCAATGAACTTGCCCGGGGAATTGATATAAATGCCATTCAGGCAGATTATATCTTGCTTAGCCACGGGCATTCCGATCATATACTGGACTGTGTTGCGATTGCCCGCAATACAGGAGCACAAGTAATTTGCAACTGGGAGATCCATGAATGGCTGCATAAACAGGGTATCGCCAATACGCACCCGATGAATACGGGCGGAAAATGGCATTTTGATTTTGGCGTGGTAAAATGTGTTGTGGCACAACATTCTTCCGGTTTGCCAGGCGGAGCATATGGAGGTAACCCAATGGGGTTCATTGTTATGACAGACGAAGGCAATTTCTATTATAGCGGCGATACGGCCCTTACACTGGACATGCAACTGATTCCGCTGTTTGCAGAACTTGATTTTTCGATCCTGCCTGTGGGAGACAATTTTACAATGGATATCAAAGATGCTGCCGAAGCGGCAAAAATGGTTCAAACAAAAAAGGTTATTGGAGTACATTATGATACCTTTGGATATATTAAAATAGATCACCTGAAGGCAAAAGAACATTT
>CAZKPH010000047.1:0-10780 GCA_964554605.1 uncultured Ferruginibacter sp. | reverse complement strand
TAGGTGTTACCGCACAAAAAAATAATACGCATAAATACAAATCTTATGCAGACTATCCTGTTTATAACGGAAATGACCTGGGTATGGTATACACGCCCCTAAAGACTGTGCTAAAGCTATGGAGCCCCGAAGCAGAAGAAGTTCTGTTTCATGCCTATAAAAAAGGGGAGGATACAACGCCCTTCAATACACGCAATATGCTTATCGGCGATAAAGGCGTATGGAAGCTGGAACTTCCCGGCAACTGGAAAAATATTTATTACACCTTCCAGGTAAAGTTCAATGGCAAATGGCTAAACGAAGCTCCCGACCCGTATGCATACGGTGTAGGCGTAAACGGAAACAAAGCCCTGATATTCGACAAAAAAGATACGGACCCTGCCAACTGGCTTGCCGACAAAAAACCACTCTTGAAGTCTTTTTCGGATATCATTCTCTACGAAGCCCATATCAGGGACATCTCTGTTGATGCCAGTTCGGGGATTAAGAATAAAGGCAAATTCCTGGGCCTTACCGAAAGGGGGACAAAGAACCCTGCCGGGCTGAGTACCGGGCTGGATCATTTTAGGGAAATGGGTATTACGCACATACATATCCTGCCATCTTTCGATTTCAGGAGCATTGATGAAACGGTACCTGGCAGCAACAAGTACAACTGGGGCTACGACCCGAAAAATTATAATGTGCCGGAAGGTACTTACGCTACCGATCCTTATCACGGCGGCATTAGGAATAGAGAGTTCAAAGCGATGGTACAAGCGCTGCATAAGGCGGGTATTCGCCTGGTGATGGATGTTGTGTACAACCATACAAGCGGCACAGCTGTCTTCGATGGACTTGTGCCGGGGTATTACTATCGGCAAAATGCAGACGGGTCGTATTCCGATGCTTCTGCCTGTGGCAATGAAGTAGCTTCAGACAGGCCGATGGTGCGTAATTATATTATTAGCTCCGTCAAATACTGGGTAAAGGAATATCATGTAGATGGTTTCCGTTTCGATCTGATGGCTATACATGATATAGAAACGATGAACAGGCTTTCTACCGAACTAAAAAAAATGGATCCAACGATCTTCCTTTACGGCGAAGGATGGACAGCAGGAAGTTCCCCACTGCCGGATGATAAAAAGGCTCTGAAAGTGAATGTAAAGAAACTGGACAGGGTAGCCGTTTTTTCGGATGATATCCGCGATGGCATCAAAGGCCATTGGTCAAATGTAAAAGAAAAAGGCTTTGCCAGCGGCAATGCGAGCCTGAAAGAAGTGGTAAAGTTTGGCGTGGTAGCGTCTACTGCCCACCCACAGGTAAAATATGATACTCGCCGGGCTTATGCACAGTTTCCTTACTCCGATGCCCCGGCAAAGATTATTGGCTATGTATCCTGCCATGATAACAATACATTGTACGATAAACTCAGGATTGCCAACCCCGATGCTTCCGAAGCTGATCTTGTACGGATGGACAAGCTTTCCAATGCTATTGTTTTCACTTCGCAGAGTGTCCCTTTCTTTATGATGGGCGAAGAGATGAAGCGTACCAAACAGGGAGTGGAAAATTCTTTCGATTCGCCGGATGAAATCAACCGGATTAACTGGAATTGGAAAACGGAGAATAAAGAAATGGTAGCCTATTACAAAGCATTGATCCGGCTTCGGAAAAATCATCCTGCATTTAAAATGCCCACGGAGAAGATGATACAGCAGCACCTTACTTTTCTCAATACCGACGATCAGCCTTTACTGATAGCTTATACACTAACCGGCCATGCCAATGGCGATAAGTGGAAGAACATTACAGTATTTTATAACGGCGATGGCAAGGGTACGTTTTACAAACTGACAGGCAAGGGCCTACGGCTCGTTTGCGATGGCGATACTATTGATGAGGATGCCACGAAAAAAGCAGGAGACGGCGGCATGATAGTCATTCCTGCATACAGTATGGTTATAGTAGTGGAAGATTAATAACAGGTCAATATTTTTTCTTTCCCCGGTGTAGTTTGCCTAAAATAATACCAGCCCTTACGCCGCAGTTCCAGTTGGGGAGCCAGCCACTGTGTTCGCTTAGGCTGGCATCATCTATCAATGTTCGGATATTCATATCTATCGGCACAGGAATGCTGTCTGTACGGCTGTCGTATTCCCTGTTGTAGTTCCGGGTATCACGGTATACCACTCCCAATCCCGAATATACATCGATCACAATGCCACGGAAAAGCTCTTGCTGGTATCCTGCTACGAAGTTAAGCCCGCCTGCTTTTTTCCTGCCCCAGTAACAATCCTTGTTTCCTTGTTCAATACCTTGCCTTATATAGCTCAGGCAATTATTGAATGTTTGCTGCCTGTAAAAAAGGTTGGCTCCCATATATAAGCCTTCCGGTTCAGCAGATTTTCTGGCACCGCCTCTGAAAATGCGCAATATATCGTAGTACCTGAACTCGGCGTTCAGTTTAAAACCATTGTCTGTAACGAAGCTGGTATCCAGGTCGTACCGCTTGTAAGTAAATAACTGGCAGCCCGCTTCGATAGAAACGGAGAAGTCTTTAGCAACAGTTCTTTCGGCTGCAAATTGAACAGTCGGGAAAGAAAAGATATCGATCAGCGAACTAAGGTTTGTTTTTATGATTGTTTCCTTTTTCTCAGATTTTTTCTGCCCGAATAGGATCGCAGGCAAGAGTACTATCAACAGCAGTATGCGTTTCATGATTATGTATAGCGGTAAACAAATCCGGGTCAGGCTTTTCTGTCGGCTCCCTGCCTTTCGATCATCCAGGCCGGGTATTCCGGTTGCAATTTACTTACGGCATCCAGCTTTCCCAGTTCTGAAGAGTCTAATGATATGTCCACAGATTTAAGGTTGTCATCCAGTTGCTGCAGATTCTTTGCTCCAATGATGAGGGAAGTAACAACAGGCTGGTGAAGCAACCATGCCAATGCAATTTGGGCTACCGATACTCCTTTTGCAGATGCCACAGGCTGCATTGCTTCTATAATATCAAAAGCCTTTTCTTTATCCACCGGCGGGAAATCGAAATTAACGCGGCGCCCTTCGGCACTTGCGGTATTACGGTAATATTTCCCACTCAGCAATCCGCCGGCCAGCGGGCTCCAGACCATCAGCCCGAGCTGCTGGTCTTCGAGCAGCGGCACGAGGTCTCTTTCCAGGTCTCTTCCGGCAATGGTATAGTAGGCCTGCAACGATACGAATTTCGAAAAACCTTTTAGTTCCGAAATGCCAAGTGCTTTCATGATCTGCCATGCGGCAAAATTACTGCAGCCTATATACCTCACTTTGCCATTTGATACCAGCGTATCTAGTGCATGCAGTGTTTCTTCGAGCGGAGTAAGTGCGTCAAACCCATGTACCTGGTAGAGGTCAATATAATCCAGTTGCATACGTTTCAGGCTTTCGTCTGCCTGCTGGAGAATATGTTTGCGGCTCAGGCCTATGTTGTTGGGGCCTTCACCCATCTTGCCGCGTACCTTGGTAGCAATAACCAGATCGTCCCGTTTTAGCCCCAGTTGGCGTATAGCCGTTCCAGTAAGTTGTTCACTTATTCCTTCACTGTATACATTGGCTGTATCAATAAAGTTGATGCCCGCATCAACAGCTCTTTTTATAAGAATGTTCACTTCATCCTGCGGTAGTGTGCCAATGGCAGTCCACCATCCGCTACCGCCAAAGGTCATTGTACCCAGGCAGAGTTCCGATACTTTCAATCCTGTATTCCCTAATAGTTTGTATTTCATGGCAATGGTATTTATTTGTGAGCATATAAAGTTACGCCTCTCTTTGTAATAATGACAAGTTTTTCAGCCAAGGGAGCCGTATCCGGCAAGAGTGGGTATGATTTATTATGTTACCGGCAGTAGGGCATACATCAGCTCCGGTTGCGTCGCACACTTGTACGGCAGCGCTTCTGCGCAGCTTATTTTTTGGGAGGTTGTTTTTTGCGAGTGTCTTTCCAGTTCCACCATTTCAGTTTTTCCTTATCTCTTTTGGAGGCAGGCGTACTGGCATAATATACGGCACAGCGGAAAACATACAATAAACACCGGTCCTGAACCGTGCCGGCATAAGCATTAGAAAGGCTGTACAGGGCCTCGGGGTCTTTATCTGCCAGTTCTGGTACGGAATTGATACCGATATTCCAGAGGTCGGCGGCAATAGATTTTCCCACTCCGGGAATTTCCTGCAGGTTTCGTATTGCTTCAGTTGCCGTTATAGCCATAGGTGGTTCTTTCTTTGAAGTTACGCAGGATCCGGTAATAAAAGAAAATTCCTGCCCGGAAAAGGCTTAATAGTAGTACTACTGATGAACGTAATGCGACGCCACTGAAGCTAAATAGTAGTACTAAAGCCGGTACCAAAGAAATAATTCACTAACAGGCAACCGGGCTGTAACGTTCTGCAAGTGGTGCTGTTACTTTATGCGTATACAATTGCGAGAGGGCCTGTTCGAGGTCTTGAATGAGGTCTTCGGGTTCTTCTATGCCTACACTGAGCCGGATCAGGCTGTCGCTAACGCCTGCTTTCCTTCTTATTTCGGCAGGGATGGATTTATGCGTCATATTGGCCGGGTGGCTAATCAGGCTTTTAACACCGCCGAGGCTTTCGGCCAGCCGGAAGATACGGGTGGAGGAAACCAATTGTTCGGCCGTATGCAGGTTATTGTCGATGAGAGAGAAAGACACTACGCCACCAAAACCCTTTGCCTGCCTGCGTGCCGTCTTATGATTGGGGTGAGAGGGCAGTCCGGGGTAATAGACTTTGTCTACCGCCGGGTGCAACTGCAGGTATTCTGCTATGCGTTGTGCATTGCTGCAATGCTGGCGTACGCGGAGGTACAGTGTTTCAACACCACGTATGACCAGCCAACTGTCCAGTGGCGATAGTACAGCTCCGCATGCATTCTGGAAGAAGCGGATACGGGAGCCGATGGCTTCGTCTTTTGCTACTACGATACCAGCTATAACATCGCTATGCCCGCCAAGGTATTTGGTGGCGCTGTGTACAACGATATCTGCTCCGAGTGTGAGCGGCAGTTGAAGCGCCGGGGAGGCAAATGTATTGTCTACGCAGAGCAGGCATCCTTTTTCTTTTGCGATAGCAGCAATGGCTTGTATGTCGGCAATTTTGAGGGTAGGGTTGGTAGGCGTTTCTATCCAGATAAGCCTTGTATGCAATGTGATTGCATTGGCAATATTCCCAGGCTGGGAAGCATCTACAAAGTTTACCTGTATGCCGTATTGTTCGTAAACCTGTGTGAAGAGCCTGTAGGCGCCGCCGTAGATATCGTCAACTGCCACGATCTCGTCGCCGCTTCTGAGCAATTTTACTACGGCATCAATAGCAGCCAATCCGCTGGAAAATGCTGCGGCAACAGCGCCCTGTTCCAATCCGGCCATGATCTTTTCCAACGTGGCACGGGTAGGGTTATTGGTACGGGAGTAATCATATCCTTTATTGACTCCCGGCGCTTCCTGTACAAATGTAGAGGTTTGGTAGATGGGTACGGAAATAGCGCCGGTTAAGGGGTCTACAGGGATGCTGTTCAGTAATTGTGTTGTGTTGCTCATATTTTGTCCTCCTTTTTTTGTGATGAAATATATCAGGAAAGGAGGGCTTACCGGAGGCTTTTGTACAATAAAAAAGCTCACCCGATAAGTCAGGTGAGCTTGAAATTATGTACAACAGCGTTAAGGCGTTATTAATCAAACTTTACTCTGACTTATCTCTGTACCATTTGGTACTGGAGTTTGCACCTTCTTCTGAGCGAGTAGATCAGAAGGGTTGCAAAGGCTTCAACGGGCCATTCCCTCAGCCTTTCTTGATAAGTATTTTTGATAAGAACTGGCACAAAGATAACAGGGCTGAAATGAATTTGCCAAATTTTTTTTCTGAACCGGAAAATGAATCTTTGTTAAATCCTTTGCTGTAAAGGGATTGGCGGGAAATATATTTTTGTTTAGTATATTATTTTAGTAGAGTAAATGGAGGTGGGTGGAAATTGGCAAATCAAAAAAAATATGGATACATTTGCCACTAATAGAGAATTTTACATGAAGCCCTCCCGCATTGATCCGCTTACAGGTGTGAGAGCCATTGCCGCAGTAATGGTATTCTTGTACCATCATCGGAAATACTGGCGTAACGATATTCCTTCTTTTGTGCTGAACTTCCTGAATGAGTTTCATATCGGTGTTTCGGTTTTTTTTGTACTAAGCGGTTTTGTGATAGCTTATGTATATGGAGATGGCCCTATGCAGTCTCGCAGGAGTTACCTGCAATATTTGCTGATACGCATCTTCCGCATTTTTCCCGTCTACCTTATGCTGCTTACATTGAAGTATGTTGCATTGGGGTTCCCTTCTGGCAAAGAAACTTTTCTCACATACACGTTGCTCCATGGATTTAGTGACAGCTATAATCTCAGCGGGATACCACAGGCCTGGAGCTTGAGTGTGGAACTGTGTTTTTACCTGGTGGCGCCGCTGATATTCTTGCTTTGCCGTAAAAGCCTCTTGAATACGATAGCTTTTCTTGTATTGCTGCTGTTTTTATTCCTCCTGTCGGGGTTAGTCTGGCACGGGCTGGACAGCAACCCGGATTCTTTCCTGTACCCGCCTTTTTTTGTACTAAATACTACTTTCCCAGGCAGGGCTGTTGAGTTTCTTGCCGGTGTATTGTTAGCAAGGGCTGTGAACGGGGAAGCATTTGCTTCGGTAAAAAAAATGAAGTGGAAAACATGGATAGGAGGGGTTACTATGCTGGGCTTGATTTATATTATCAGCCTTTGGGAGCCGGATGTTTACCATCACGGTACCGACAAGCCGTTTGGCCTGGCATTGCGGAACCTGGTACTTCCTTTTTCCGTTGCTTTGTTCTTGTGGGGGCTTATTACGGAAAAAACTCTTCTGCAAAGGATTTTAGGCTCCAAACTGCTGGTACTGATGGGGAATGCTTCGTATGTTTTTTATCTGATCCATATCGGGTACATCAATAAACGCTTATGCGATATTCATTATTTCCCCGATCATAATTTTGTGATGTTATGGCTGGTGGCAATAATTATTTACCTGCTGATAGAGCGTCCGTTCTATGAAACCATGAAAAAATTGATTAAGAAAAAGCTTGCTAACGCTAATGCATGATTGTTTATTACCCGGCTTTAACTAAAGCAGTGCCAATCACTAAGTTTTCCAGGCAATATTTACCGAAGAAGGTTTTACTAAGCTGCTCCGATTTTTTTAATATTTGCTGAATGGTCAATTGCTTCCTGCCCGTATATGCATACGCTTTCTGTAATGCAGCCTTTTCTGTTGTGGAAGTTGATTCCAGCAGGGCTTCTTTAATGGCAATTACTCTCAGTCCTTCGTCTTTCAGTTTACCCAATTCAGCAATCATCCAGCTAAGGGCATAGAAATGTTCCTGGTCCAGCAGAAGCAGGTACTGCAGGTGCCCTGCATCAGGCATTTTATTAAAGGGGGAAGTAATGGTTTCTTTGGTGAGATAGGGCCTTAGCGAAGCATTGTGGCGCTGGGCCTTGCCCAGTTGTACCATTCCCTGTAAAGCTTGCGGGTAGATACTCAGCCATCTTAATTTACGGCGTAGTTCATGAACATCTGCTTCCACATTATCGAAGTGGAATTTTTTGTTGTTTACAAATTCCACAGCCTCGTATATGGAATGCCCGTAAAATTTTTCCACAGCTTTTATTTCCTCTTTTTCCGTAAGCCATCCGGCTTTCGCTAATTTGGCTTTTATCTTACCGATACGAATATTGTTCTCCCCGAGCCATCCTTTTTCTTTGAGCAATTCGTTGAAACTTTGCAACTTTTCTCTCGTCTGTGCCTGCAGATAGGATATAACAGATACAGGTATCTTTTTGTTGGCTGCCAGTTCTTTTGCAAAGGCATCATAGTAATCGATTGCACCCAGGATATCTTCTGCCAGTTTTATCTGTTCTTTAAGTTTGGCAAAAGATTTTTTGTTATGTATATCCATGTGTATTTTGGCAAGAGCTTCCAGCATGAAGAAAGGAGTGCGGGCGCCGTTTTTATATAGCCACAATGCAGGGTTCTTCTGTGTGGCAGCCTTTTGTAACATACCCTCTAGTTTGTCGAGAAAGAAATGGAAGCTATCTGAAGCATGGGAAATAGGTGTTTGTTCTTTTTTCATATATAATAAATATTGCTCTAATGTAAAGAAGAAGTGCTAATAATAGGGTATTTGTAATGTCAAATTTTTGTAATCCTGAAAAGAATCATTTTTTAAATCCTTTTGTGCCTTGTACCAGCGCTTGTATGTTGGAGGTTGTATGCGTTTCCGGCGGATGTATCATTTTTTTTCAGAAAGCCCTCAAAGCTTGCTAACTTTGCATATTAAATTTTGTTTTATGCTAGATAGTATTGAAAGTGCAATTGAAGATATCCGGAAGGGCAAACTGGTTATTGTTGTAGATGATGAAGACCGGGAAAATGAAGGAGATTTTATTACTGCTGCCCGCAATGTGACTCCGGAAATTATCAATTTCATGAGTACGCATGGCCGGGGGCTTATTTGTGCACCATTATCTGAGGAAAGGTGTGTGGAACTAAACCTTCAGCAGATGGTGCCGGATAATACTTCATTGCATGAAACGCCTTTTACCATCAGCATTGATTTGTTGGGAAACGGTTGCACTACGGGTATATCTGCCCACGACAGGGCTAAGACAGTACAGGCATTGATAGCATCAGAAACAAAGCCAGAACATCTGGGCAGGCCGGGGCATATTTTTCCCTTGCGGGCTAAGCGGGGTGGAGTCCTCAGGAGGGCGGGACATACGGAAGCTACTATTGACCTTGCCCGCTTAGCAGGCTTCGAACCTGCCGGGGTATTGGTGGAGATCATGAATGAAGACGGGACTATGGCAAGGGTACCACAATTGGAGGAGATTGCTGCAAAATTTGACCTGAAACTTATTTCTATTAAGGATCTCATCGAATACAGGCTGAAACATGAAAGCCTTATCAAACAGGAAGAAACGGTTCAAATGCCTACCAGGTATGGTAATTTTGAATTGATAGCCTTTCGGCAAATAAATACCGGCGATATACATCTGGCAATAAAGAAAGGCACTTGGGAAAAGGACGAACCGGTACTGGTGAGAGTACACAGCAGTTGTATGACCGGGGATATATTGGGATCTCTCCGTTGTGATTGCGGGGACCAGTTGCATGTAGCGCTGCGTAAGGTAGAGGCGGCGGGTAAGGGGCTTGTGTTGTATATGAACCAGGAAGGGAGAGGCATTGGGATTTTAAATAAATTAAAAGCATATAAGCTCCAGGAACAAGGTTTGGATACTGTAGAAGCAAACCTGGAATTGGGTTTTGCCATGGATGAAAGAGATTATGGTATCGGGGCTCAGATATTACGCCATCTCGGTATCAGTAAAATGAAACTCATGAGCAACAACCCACGGAAAAGAGCGGGGTTACTCGGATATGGGCTGGAAGTAGTGGATACAGTCCCTATCGAGATAACGCCCAACCCGCATAATGAACGGTACCTGTCTACTAAGCGGGACAAGATGGGGCATAATATCCTACATCATAAATAAAGGCTAAAAAATATTGGAGAGAAAATCCACGTCCTTGCGGTAAGTTAGCTTCAGCCCGGTACGGTTCCGCTGCCCGATCAGGTCATTGTTGGTCTGGTTAAACCCTACAATTCTTACTCTGCCGTCTTTGGTCAATATCCATTCTGCCGTTACGTCAGGAGTAATCAATACGTTCGTATTCTTTCCATTAGTATTTGTTACATAAGGGTTGTTATAATCGAAGTTGCCACCGATTGTTATAACGAGCCGGTTCCCAAAGAAAGTTTTTGTGATGCTTGCTTTGGCGGCTCCCTGTAGTTTGGCTACTTTGCTTTGCATATCTATGTTGGAGTTGAGATCCACATTAAATGATATGGTATTGTCGTTAAGAATTTTCTGAAGTAATGTATTGAAAGAACTGGATAGAGCATTTGATATGACACCGCCGATAGTGTTGGAAATGGCCGATACGCTGTTTGTTGCATTCAGGAAGTTCTGGTTATTGTTTATAAAAGAGTTGAATAGCAGTAAAGATGTTACCTGCTTGTTCATCTCATTTTCATCGTTAGCAAAGTCCTGTAGCCGTTTGCTGATCACAAAATCGTTTTTCAGTTCACTATTGTCAGGAAGCAGGAATTGGAAGCCGATGCGAGGTTTGAGCAATGTTTCGGTAAGGCGTGATACTACGCGTACATCACTTTTTTTCCTGAGGTCAGAAGATATATTGCTAAAGTCGACGTTTTTCGCAAGATACTCTGCAAGTATATCAATGTTGGCACGGAAGGGGTCTCCCGTCCATACAATGCTTCCGCTGTTGAGTGTAAATGGTTTTTTTAGTACTGTCTGGAAATTGAAAGTATAATATCCTTTACTGATATCGTACCTTCCATGAATGGTAAGCGGTTCTTTGTTGCCTACCCTGATGTTGAGCAGGCCATTGCCTTCGCCTTTGATTACATCGCCGGTAACTTCATCTAATATCACATCAATCTTGCAGGAAGGATTGGCGGTTAAAGCCATATTCACAATAATGTTGGTAGAAGGCCTGGCGGAGAAAACTTTTTCCATATCCCGCCCGAATTGAACGAAGTTGATATAATCTATCTCATCTTTTTCCACGCTGTTGGAACTCATTATATAGATATGGCTGCTGTCTTTTGTATAAGGCTCGCCTTCGATATCCATTACCATATTCTC